>JAIEAS010000171.1 GCA_029071285.1 Clostridia bacterium | reverse complement strand
ATTTGGAAAAACGCAGGCCGGTTATCGCCAACAACACTGGCGGCGTTTCGGGCGCGGGAATAAAGCCGATAGCTATCCGTATGGTCTACGAGGCGGCGCACAGCGTCGATATTCCCGTTATAGGAATGGGCGGAATTACAAGCGGTACGGACGCTCTGGAATTTATGATGGCGGGGGCTTGCGCCGTGCAGGTTGGAACCGCGAATTTCACCGACGCAAACGCTATGCCCCGAATTATAAACGAGATGAACGACTGGCTTGACAGACACGGAATTTTAAGCGTAAACGAAATCGTAAACACCTTAAAACTGAACGGCTGATAATGAAAAAGTTCATAGTAAGCATTTTGGTTTTGCTCTGCATAATCGCGGGTTTTTGCACACCGCTTACCGCAACCGCCGAAACGGAATCTTCAAACTATTCGGGCGTTTACGGACAAATCGACGAGTATCTCGGCAGCGCGTTCAAGGCGGCGAGAATACCGTCGGCTTCGGTCGTGATAGTGGACAAGGACAGCGTACAGTTTGACAGAGCGTACGGAAATTGTCCAGACACGCAAACGCCGTTTTTACTCGGTTCGGTAAGTAAATCCTTTACCGCGCTTTGCATTATGAAGCTTTGCGAAGACGGTATGATAGATTTAAACGCAAACATTTCAACCTATCTTCCGGACGCGCGCTACGGCAAAGAAATAACCGTTATTCAGCTTTTAAATCACAGCGCGGGCATCGATACTTACCAGACTTTAAAAAATTACAAGGTCGGCAAAAACCGCGGCAAACACGTTTACGCTAACGTAAACTATACGCTGCTCGGACAGATTATCGAAAGCGTCAGCGGCGTAAGCTATGAAGAGTACGTAGAACAAAATATTTTTGAACCGCTTAAGATGACCAAATCCGCCGCGTCGCTGCAAAAGGCAGAGGCGAACGGACTTATCACGGGATACGAAAATTTCTTCGGTTTCAACGTTTCCAAAAAGCCGCAGTATCCCAAAGACTACAACGACTGGATAACCGTACCCGCAGGTTATTTGTCTTCGTCAGCAACCGACTTGGGCAAGTATCTGCAATCTTATATAACATCCCTCAACGGCGAAAAAGTCATAGTTTCGCAAGAGGGCGTAAATCAGATGTTCACGGACGGCGTTGACGTCGGAGGGGAAATTCCCTACCGTTACTGTATGGGTTGGAACCGCATAAGGGAGCCGCTTGAAGAAACGGTGCTAAGGCACAGCGGTTTGGTCGAAACGGGAATGTCCTGCATTTACGTTCTGCCCGAAAGAGGCTTGGGCGTGGCGGTGCTGATAAACACCAACGATTTTCTCGTTGCGCAGAATATGATGGACTCAATCGACTGGAGCGTAACCCTCATGCTTTTGAGTATGCAGCCTAACAGTATAGCAAACTGGGAATATCCCCTGTATCATTTTCTGTACGACATGCTGTTTATCATAATATTTGCAATAGCCGTGTTGCCGCTTGCGCTTTTGAAGGTGCATATAAAGCGGCTTCCGCGCGGAAAACGGTGGGTTAAAATTTGTGCGCTTATAGCGCTTCACGCGGTTTTACCTACGCTGATATTGCTGTTCCCGATAATCTTTGTTTCAACCCCGCTATGGGTGGTAAACGCGTTCGTGCCCGATTTATTTGCGGTGCTTGCAATATCGTCGCTGCTGCTTTACGCGGGCGGCGTAGTTAAAAGCGCGTTATGGATATATCTCAAAAAAAGGAGTTAAAATATGACTTACAAACAACAATTCATTAAATTTATGGTCGACAACGGAGTTCTCAAATTCGGAGAATTTACGTTGAAGAGCGGCAGAAAAGCGCCCTATTTCATCAACACGGGCAACTACAAATCGGGCTCGCAGCTTGCAAAGCTCGGCGAATACTACGCCCGCTGTATCGAGGACAACGAAATTCAGGCAGACACCTTAATCGGACCCGCTTATAAAGGAATACCTCTTGCGGTAACCACCGCGATTGCCCTTCACAAGCAGTTCGGAAGAGATTTAAATTATTGCTTTGACAGAAAGGAAGCCAAGGACCACGGCGAGGGCGGTCTTTTCGTCGGCAAACAGCTTTGCGACGGCGAAAGAGTTATTTTAATCGAGGACGTTATGACTTCGGGCAAAGCCCTGCGCGAAATGCTGCCTAAAATCAAGGAGGCGGCAGACGTGAAAATTGCAGGTATGGTAATTTCGGTAGACAGAATGGAAAGGGGACTTGAAACCAATCTTTCCGCCGTGCAGGAGGCGTACAGAGAGTTCGGCGTAAAAGTTTATTCCATAGTAAGTATGTCGGACATTATTTCCGCGATAGAGGACGGAACAATTCCCGGAAAAGAATATCTTTCAAAAATGAAAGAGTACCGCAGTCAATACGGAGTTGAATAAAAAATAAGCCGCAGCGTGCTGCGGCTTTTAAAATGCTTTAAAAGAATAACCGTTATTTTTGAAGTAGTGAATAATTTCACGCAAGGCTTCCGCCGTCGACGACTTCGTGGTCGAGTCGTGCGCAAGCAAAACAATGCGCTGCGAGTTCGAAGCGGTTGTAACCGCCGCCGTGTAAAGTTGCTCGGGAGTTGCCTCGTAAATTTCCGCGTCGCGCACCGAGGCGTTCCAGTCAACGTACCTCATTCCGTGTGAAGTCACTGCCGAAATGAGCGAGTTCGAAAGTCCGTAGCTTCCGCCGGGGAAACGGTATACGTCCGAGTATTTTCCCGTGACCGATTTTATAACTTCGTTGCAGTCGTCAATATCTTTTAAAAGGCTCTGCTCGGACGAATAGATTTTGCGGTACTCGTGCGAATAGGAGTGTACTCCAAGGGTGTGCCCCTCAGCAAAAGCGCGTTTAAGAATGGGCAATCTCGTCTGCGCCTGTCTGCCGATTATAAAAAAAGTGGCTTTTACGTTTTCCTCTTTCAGCGCGTCCAAAATTTTCGGCGTGACTTTATCGCTCGGTCCGTCGTCAAACGTAAGGTAAACGCATTTGCCCGAAGACGAGGAGGTGTCGGCGAGCGCAAAGGTTGAGCTTTTCAGCCAGAATCCGCCGCAGAAGGCGATAATCAGCGCGCTTGCAAACATAGCTGCGCAAAAGGCGGTGAAGTTTCTGTTCATATCCGTATTTTGCGCAGTTTTCCAAATTTTACAAAAGAATTTTTAAATCAGTTCGGCGTTGATTATTTTGTCCGCAATCGCAATCTGCAGGTAGCGCATATCCTTTGAAAACAGGTAACCGTCTTTCAGATCGTCGCACTCGTCAATTAGGCTATCCAATACGTCGGTAAAGCAGTTGTTTTTGTTCGTGCTCTTAAGCCCGTTCAATCCGTTTTTGATTGCGGCTAAAACGTCTTTCGCCTTGGTTTGATTGTATTCGCCTGTGTCGAGTCCGTTCGCACACTCGTATGCAAGCAGCGACAGGGAATTGAGCGTGTTGAAATTCCCCTTGTAAAGCTTGGCGTTGCGTTTTGCGGAATAGCTTTTCACGGGGTATTTATCTGTTTTTACAGTTAAAACGGCGCATTCCAGATCACGCCTTTTAAGGCTTTCGCACACTGTGTTGGCATCGTTTTCGCGGTAGTAACAGGACACGGTAACGTAGTATTTTCCGTCGTAGTCCAAAATATAACCCGCGCCGCCGTAGCTCGAAACCGCGCTCGATATCGAGCCCGCCGAAACAACGTTATCGGGCGAGCGGTAGCAGACGAAGTAATACGAGCTTTCAAACTCAACGCTTCCGCCGCTGAACGAAAAAGCGCATATGCATATAATAACGGTAATGGCAATTACCGCCGAAACTGCGGCTATAAACGCCGTATTGCGTTTATCTTTAAACATATTATATGTTATTTTACGCGCCGCAATTTTATGTTTGCGCCGCCGCGATGTGCGGGCT
>JAIEAS010000170.1 GCA_029071285.1 Clostridia bacterium | reverse complement strand
GTATACGGTAGTATTGATAATAATTTTGTTCAAAAAGATAATCAAAAACATCAAATTTGAATTTTTGGAGGTTTTAAAATGAAAAAAAGATTTTTAGCGATTGCGGGAGCTTCGGCAGTGGCGTTAACCTGTTTTGTAGGAGCTTCGTGCAAAACCAAGGAAAAGGTTGTAATTTATACGTCTTCGGAAGATTATTGTATGGAGTATATGCAGGAATGCCTTGACGAAAAGTTCCCCGATTACGATATCAGAATAGAATATATGTCTACGAGCAATATTGCCGCCAAAATTATCGCCGAGGGTTCGGGCTCGGATTGCGATATCGTTTTCGCAGAAGAATACGGCTATATTGAAAAAATGGCGGAAGCCGATACTCTTGCAAAACTTTCAGACTACTACGATTACAGCGTTTATATGGCTGACACGCTTGAAAGTCATGCAAAGGATTATTTGTTGCCTGAGTTGCGCGTAGGCGGCGGCATTTTCGTCAACACTAAGGTTTTGAAAGATAAAGGTTTGGATAAGCCCACTTCTTATAACGATTTGCTTGATGCAAAATATAAGGGACTTGTTTCAATGCCTTCACCCAAGTCGTCGGGTACCGGATATATGTTCTATCTCGCGCTCGTAAACGAATGGGGTGAAAGCACGGCAATCGAGTACTTCGATAGTCTTACTTCCAATATCCTCTCGTACACAAGCTCGGGCTCTGGTCCCGTTAACGCGCTTGTAGGCCGTGAGGTTGCGGTAGGACTCGGAATGATTTCACAGGTTGCTGAAAAGATTTCGGGTGGTAACGACGAGCTTGAAATTCTGTTCTTCGACGAGGGTGCGCCTTTCAATCTTTACGGCAACAGCATAGTAAAGGGCAAGGACAAGCGCGAAAGCGTTAAAGCCGTTATGGACTATTTATACAGCGATTTTACCGACGCGGTATGCGCTAAATATTATCCCGAACCCGTACTTAAAGACAAAGTTTACAACGTGCCGGCGTTCCCCAAGAATATTACTTATTCCGATATGAGTAATAACACGCTTGCCAAGAAGGAAGACCTTTTAGCAAAATGGAAACACTGATTAAAAAACTTGAAATTAAAAACCTAACTAAAACGTTCGATAAAAAGGTAGCGGTCAATGACGTTACCTTTGACGTTTATGCGGGAGAATTTTTATCGATTTTAGGCCCTTCGGGCTGCGGTAAAACTACTCTCTTGCGTATGCTTATAGGTTTAATACCGTCCACGTCCGGTCGCATTCTTAAAGACGGAACGGATATAACCAACGCCGCTTCGTCTGCACGCGGAATGGGACTTGTGTTCCAGAACTATGCGTTGTTTGAAAATATGACCGTTCTGGGCAACGTTGAATACGCCCTGAAGATTAAAAAGGAAACCAAGGCAACTGCGCGTGAGGTCGCTTTATCGCTAATTAAAAAAATGGGTTTGGAAGAGTTTAAGGATAAAAAGCCTTATTCTCTTTCCGGCGGTCAGCAGCAGCGCGTCGCTATTGCGCGCACGCTTGCGCTCAATCCCGAAATTATACTCTTCGACGAGCCAATGTCGGCTTTGGACGTTGCAAAACGCCTTGCTCTAAGACGGGAGCTGAAAGAAATTCAGGCCGAATATAAAACGACGATGATTTATATAACGCACGATCAGGAAGAGGCGTTTTCTATGTCGGACCGTATACTGGTTATGGATAATTCGGTAATCAGTCAGTTGGGCACTCCTGAAGAAATAGTAACCTCGCCTGCAAA
>JAIEAS010000017.1 GCA_029071285.1 Clostridia bacterium | reverse complement strand
TTTTTAGCTTCGGCCGCACACGAAGTTCACCACCTCTTTTTTGGGCGCAAGCTAGATTTGTTATTTTCCGTCCAGCGAAAAGATAATGTTCAATAAATAAAAACGGCGCCCTGAGGCTTTTGCCTCAGGGCGTTAATTTTAAAAAAAGCTGTGCAGTCTTTTTTGCCGAAATTTGCCGAAGCGTAAATCTTACAGGTAGCTCCTCCAAAGCTCCCCTATGGCACACCGAAGAAACTGTTTAGTGCTGCTATATCCCTATCCTGACACGGTTCGCAGCGTTCGGTTGCATAAGACCTTGGTATCAACACCCCTTATAAGACGCAGCCTTCCACAAACTTCGTCGGGAAAGACGTTCAGTCCTGCTGTAGCGGATTGCAGGTACAGGGCACCGCTAACTCCCCACCTAGCACAGTACAGCTATTTTAGCAGAAATAACGGCATTTGGCAAGCAATTATAAAGGTTTTAAGTTGACAATTTTTAGGCTATATTTTAAAATATAAGTACTTAATTTTACGGAGATAGCTATGGCTGAAAATTGTACGCACGATTGCAGTTCATGCGGCGAAAACTGTTCTTCGAGAAAGCCGAAGGACCTTATAAAAAAGCCGCACGAGCTCAGCGATATTAAAAAAGTAATTGCCGTTGTAAGCGGCAAGGGCGGAGTGGGCAAGTCTATGACGTGCGCCCTGCTTGCCGCGGCTTGTCAAGACAGCGGTAAAGTAACCGCCATTATGGACGCCGATATTACGGGACCTTCTATTCCGAGAATGTTCGGCGCAACCGACAGGGCACGCGGTAGCGAGAACGGAATACTTCCCGTCGTAACCGAAGGCGGTATTCAGCTTATGTCAATGAATTTGCTGCTTGAAAACGAAGCGGAACCGGTCGTTTGGCGCGGCTCGCTGATTTCGGGCACGGTTATGCAATTCTGGACGGACGTTATATGGACGGGGGTAGACTATATGTTTATCGATATGCCCCCCGGAACAGGCGACGTGCCGTTGACCGTTTTTCAGAGTATTCCGCTTGACGGCATAATAATCGTCACCACCCCGCAGGATTTGGTCGGAATGATAGTGCAAAAGGCGGTAAATATGGCGCAGATGATGAACGTGCCCATTTTAGGCATAGTTGAAAATATGAGCTATATTCTCTGCCCCGACTGCGGCAGAAAAATTTCAGTGTTCGGCGAAAGCAACGTCGACGCGCTCGCCATGGAGTACGGCATACCCAACGTAGCCAAAATTCCCATCGACCGCGAGCTTACCAAAGCCGCCGATACCGGCGACATTGAAAATTTCAAAAACAATTATCTTGCGGATTTCTTTAAAAAGATAACCAAAAAATTGAAGTAACAAAAAACCGTCGGGGCTTTGCTTCGGCGGTAAATTCTACTTAAATTAGACTGAATTCTATTGTGAATATCCCCTGAACTTGTTAGAATTAAACCACAAAGGAGGGACTTATGAACGATTTCGGAGAATTTCTTTATACGCTGAGAAAGGAAAAGGGTATGACCCAAGCCGAACTTGCTCAGCTTTTGGGCGTAACGAATAAAGCGGTATCCAAATGGGAAACGGGAGAGGCTATGCCCGAAACGGCTTTGCTTGTGCCTATTTCAAGAATTTTCGGCGTTTCTGTTGACGAACTGCTCAACGGTAAGCGAAGCGAACAGTCTGTCAAAGAAGAGAATGCCGATAGCATAAAAGCCCATTTGTTTACGCGCGGTAAGGATGATAAGCAAACTCTATCGGAAAAAATAGGCGGCGCGCTATGCGCGGTAGTTGTCTTTGCGGGGCTTATAACATATTTCTTATTGGGCATAATCAGCGGGCTTTGGCATCCGTACTGGGTAATAATTCCCGCTTGCGCACTTCTGAGCGGAATTATCGGGATAATATTCGATGTGTGCAGTGCTGAAAAGCGCGAAGCAAAAATTGCGCGCGGTGAAAATCCCGTTGTGGGCGCTATCTGCGGAACCGGGATGCTTTCTTGCATAATAGCGTACCTTTTATCGGGCGCACTGGCAAATTTGTGGCATCCGCTTTGGATAATAATCGTCGCCGGCGCGTTTGTTTGCGCGGTGATTGCAACCGTGGCGGGAATTATCAATCATAAAAGAAAATAAATTAAAAAACGGCGGTCACTAACAACCGCCGGTTTAATTATCTTTTTTTTCGGGCAAAAACTTCCAGTACCGCACGGGCATATAGCCTTTCATTTGCTTTTCGTGCGGGCGTTCTTTTATATTCACCGCCTTATAATATTTTTTCCACAGATTTTCAAAAGCGCGCTCGTACTCCGAAAGATAAATTTCCGCTTCGCCTGCGGGACCTACGAACCACTCGTTGCCGTCGTACATTCCCGCTATTTTACGCTTTACGTCGTGTATTACGAATCTTTCGGACTTCAGTCTTTCGGCAAAATGCGCGGTCAGTAAATCGGTTATATCGTTGTCGGGAGAGTAAGGGGCGTAAAGCGCACCGACGTCGCTCTCCATAAATCTGAGAAACCCTTTAAGTCTGTGCGTTTCGCCAGTTACTTTATGAATTACGTCATTGAACTCTATAACTTCGGGCAGGTTCAGATGTTTTTTTATCGGCGCTTTCGTTTCGATAAGTTTTTTAATATATGCAAAAGCCGTCTGTTCTTTCAACGGGTCACAGCTACGCAGCGCGATAATTATATCGTCAACGCACTCACTGTCGTATTTGTTCAGCGTGTTCTGCACCTGCGCGTTTTTTTCGCGGTCGGTTTCAACCCGTATAAGTTCGCTGTCAAAGGTAAGCTGAACCTGCGGGGTCGAGGTTATGAAGCAGTCCTTTTCGCGGAAGCAATCGAATACCGCGGTAAAAAAGCAAGTTACCGTGCCGTCGGTTAAGTAAATTTTCATATTTCACCGGTGAGAGCTGAAAGGGCGGTAGAGGTTTCCGAAAACATTGAAAGCTGTTCAGATACTTCGCTCGCGCCTGCAAGCAGCAGCGAAGTTTTAATCTGCGCCGCATTGCCCGAGCCGTAAAATTTGCCGTTGCAGGTAATAAAGTGTTTTGCTCTCTTTAATACTATGCGCATTTTTGCAAGATTATCGAAATCGAGCTTTGAAAATCTGCGTGCTTCGGTTATTCTGTACGCGCTTCTTGCGCCGATCCCAGGAACGCGCAGCAATACTTCCAGCGGCGCGGTGTTTACCTCTATGGGGAAGAGGTGCATATTTCTCAGCGCCCAGGCGCACTTGGGGTCGTATTCTTTTGAAAGGTTTTCGTCCTCGCCGCAGATTTCGTCCACGTTAAAGCCGTAAAAGCGTATCAGCCAGTCCGCCTGATAGAGTCTGTGCTCCCTTAAAAGTCCCGCGCCGACAGTCGGAAGCTTGCTGCTCTGGACTACGGGGATATAAGATGAGTAGTATACCCTTTTCAGATTCATATTGCGGTACAACGCTTCGGTCAGCTTTAAAATGCGGCCGTCACTTTCGGGCGACGCGCCTATAATCATTTGCGTGGTCTGACCTGCGGGCAGAACGCGGTTTTTTCTGACCTTGTTTTCCTTGTCGTATGTTATCGCGTCTTTCAGACTTTTCATAGGGAGCAGAAGGCTCTGCTTTGTCTTTTGCGGCGCAAGAAGTTTAAGCGACTGCTCGCTTGGCAGTTCAACGTTGTAACTCATTCTGTCAACGAGTCTTGCCGCTTTCATAACGGCGGCGTAGTCTGCGTGCGGTATGCCCTTCAGATGGATATAGCCGTTAAAGTTATAAACTTTTCTTAGCTTTAATACCGTTTCATATAAAAGCTCCATAGTCTTGTTCGGACTTTCGAACACGGCGGAGGAGAGGAACAGACCTTCGATATAGTTGCGCTTGTAAAAATTTATAACCAGCTCGCAGATTTCGTCGGGCGTAATTCTTGCGCGCCTGACGTCCGCGCTGCGGCGGTTGGGGCAGTACTCGCAGTCGTAAATACACTCGTTGCTCATCAATATTTTCAGAAGTGAAATACATCTGCCGTCGGGCGTAAACGAATGGCATATTCCGCCGTACGAGCCGTTGCCGATGCCGCCCGGCTTATTTGCTCTTTTCGAACCCGAGGAGGAACAGGAAACGTCGTACTTTGCGCTTTCGGTCAGAATTTCAAGTTTTTGTTCGTCTATCATAATTTACCTGTAATTAGTACTGTTCCGCCGAAGAAAAAGGAGGGCTTTCAGCGGCGGAACAGTGTTTTTTTGTCGGTATTGCGTGAGAACCCGAAAAATTACGCTATACAAACAAATGTTTACAAGCCTATTATAACACGGGTTTTCGGGTCTGTCAACGGATTTTTTAATATTGACTGAAAAATTTTTTTGTGGTAAACTTATTAAAATTTCACAAATATTTCATATCACTGTTGGGTTGCTTGTAAATATAGGGGTTATATATAAACAGGAGGAAATTATGAAGGTACTTATAGTTGACGATGAAGAGATGATTCGCGGAGTTTTAAGAGAATACGTAGAGTTTGAGGGCGGTACCGCTTACGAGGCCGCCGACGGTATGCAAGCCGTAAAAATGTGCCGCGAGCAGGATTTCGATATAGTTTTAATGGACGTTATGATGCCTAAGCTGGACGGCTATTCCGCGGTTAAAGAAATTAAAAAGATAAAGGATATTCCCGTAATTATGCTGTCGGCGCGCGGCGAAGAGTACGATAAACTTTTCGGTTTTGAAATAGGCGTGGACGATTACGTTACAAAGCCCTTTTCGCCGAAAGAAGTTATGGCAAGAATTAACGCCGTTATTAAGCGCAGCAAGGGCGAAGATAAGAAGGAAGTTTTGCATTTTGAGGGACTTACGATTGACATTGCCGGCAGAAACGTTTACGTCGACGGCGAAAAAGCGGAGCTCACGCCCAAGGAGTACGAAATTTTGTTTTACTTCGTAAAGAACGAAGGCATCGCTTTAACGCGTGAAAAGCTGCTTCTCGACGTCTGGGGATTCGATTTTTACGGTGACGACAGAACGGTTGACACGCACATAAAAATGCTGCGTTCCAATTTAAAGCAGTACAGAAAATTTATCGTGACTTTAAGGGGACTGGGCTACAAGTTTGAAGTTTAACAAAAGCGTAAAACCTAAAAAATTACATAGTATAAACGCCGTACTTATCAAATATTTTTTACTGCTTGCCGTGCTTCTGATAGTGCTGGTTGAAGTGGTTTGCTATCTGATAGTGCGTAACACAGCGGAGGACAAGGCGCGTGAAAGGTTGACTTTAATCGGGCGCACAGTCTCCGCGCGCGTCAACGACGAAGATATCGGAGAACTGATACGCGAATACCGTCTTGAGGGCATAAACGTATACGTTCTGTCTGCTGACGGCAGCGTTCTTCTTCCCGAAGGCGAAAGCGCGGACGGCAATCTGAAGAACGGAATAGAGAGCGTTATAAAAAGACTGTCCGATAAGGTCAACGACGGCTCGGTAGTCTATATTCAGGGACATTATCTGACATACGCTTCCGCAGTTGAATATCAGGGTGAAAGTTACGTTGTGTCGACCTATTCGCTTGCGGTTATAAACGGCGCGGCGCGAAGTCTTTTGACTTATTTCATTATCGTGAGTATCGTCGTTATTCTGATAACCGCGCTGATTACGTACGCAATTTCGCAAAAGCTTACAAGCGGGTTGAAAAATCTTTCAAATACGGCGGTCCGTTTTTCGCAGGGCGATTTCAACGTGAACTTCGCCAATGCGGAATACCTTGAACTTGCGGACCTTTCGGACACGCTGAATTCAGTCCGCGACGAGGTGAAAAAGAGCGGCGATTTGCAGCGCGAAATTATTTCAAACGTTTCGCACGATTTAAAAACGCCGCTTACTATGATAAAGGCTTACGCTTCAATG
>JAIEAS010000169.1 GCA_029071285.1 Clostridia bacterium | reverse complement strand
GCGCTGAAAATCTTATTATTCGCGGTTTTACGGTAAAGGTTTATGCCGTGGACGGCAAGTATTCTGCTGACTGCGCGCGCGAAAAGGAAAGATACACGGGCGGCTTTACGTCTCAAATTTCAGGTGACGTTATAGTTGACTGCATTTTCGGTACGGGGCTTACGCGTGAAGTTACGGGGAGTATTGCCGAAGTTATAAATAAAATAAATTCAAGCGGCGCATATATAATTTCTGCGGATATACCGAGCGGTATATGCGGTGACAGCGGAAATGTTTCAGGTTGCGCGGTAAAAGCCGATCTTACGGTTGCGATTGCCGAATACAAAGCAGGTCACTTCCTCGGCGACGGCATAGACTTGTGCGGCAAGGTCGTTAAAAAGGATATAGGTATAATTTGTCCTGACGGCGATTACACACATATATTTGATGACGAAGATATAAGTTCGTTTTATCCTAAACGTAAACGAAATTCGAATAAGGGCACGTACGGCTCTGTTAATCTGATTGCAGGCAGTTCAAAATATATAGGCGCGGCTGCGCTTAGTACTGAAACCGCTTTGAAGTCTGGCTGCGGATACGTTAAACTCACTTCCTGCAATGAGGTTAAATACGTGCTTGCGGTTAAGTTTCCGCAGGTAATCTTTCTTGATGAAGAGGATTTGTCCTCAAACGCAATTGCAATAGGAATGGGCGGCGGCGTAAGCGAGCAGCTTTACGGCAGAATAAAAAAACTGCTTGCAAATTATACGGGAACGCTTATAATCGATGCGGACGGGCTGAACACAATTTCAAAGTTCGGCATAGATATATTAATAAATAAAAGCTGTCGGGTTATCTTAACTCCGCACCCCAAAGAATTTTCGCGCCTTACAAATCTTTCGGTTGACGAAATTTTGTCTGACCCTTTAAAGTATGCAACTGAATTTGCAAGCAAGTACGGCGTTATACTGTTATTGAAAGGTGCGGCAAGCATAATCACAGACGGCAAAAAAACGGTAATAAACGTGAAAGGAAGCACCGCTCTTGCAAAGGGCGGCAGCGGAGATATGCTCTCGGGCTTTATGGGCGGCTGTATTGCCCGCGGACTGAGCCCGTTTGACGGGGCGGTTTGTGCGGCTTATACGCTTGGAATTACTGCGGAGGAAGTTTCAAAAGAAAAGACTGATTATTGCGCTACGGCAAAAGATATTTTAAATAATATCCACCGTACGGTTTTACGCTTGACAAGATAGATATTTAATGCTAAAATATTCCACATTGAAAGGGAGTAGTTTTAAAAGGCTGCGGCAACATACCCCGATTTAAAAATCGTGCCGTATCCCCTTAAATTTTAAGGAACAAGACTTTCGACTTAAAAGTGATTTTAAGTCGTGAGTCTTATATTTTTACTCCGACTTACCTATAATTTATTGTGAGGTATATATGGACGCTGGAAAAATTGTGCTGAACGTTGTTTTGTTGCTTGTAGGATTCGTACTTCTTGTAAAAGGTGCGGATTTCTTTGTCGACGGAGCTTCGGGTATAGCTAAAAAACTCAAAGTATCAACCTTTATAATAGGTGTAACCGTGGTTGCGTTGGGAACAAGCGCACCCGAGCTTGCCGTGACAATCGTCGACGCGGTAGGCGGAGAAGGTACGCTTATTACGGGTAATATTCTGGGCAGTAACGTAATGAA
>JAIEAS010000168.1 GCA_029071285.1 Clostridia bacterium | reverse complement strand
ACATAAATTACCTCCGCAAAACTATTATGCGCAATTGTGCGGAAATAAATTTAAAATCAGCCGAAACACCCGATTACTTGCAGTACTTTTTCTCTATTGCAGTAATTTTGTCAACTCTTCTCTGGTGTCTGCCGCCCTCGAATTGCGTAGTTAAAAAGGTTTCGACAATCTTCAGAGCGTAGCCGACTCCCACAACCTTTTCACCGAATGCAAGCACGTTTGAATCGTTGTGCAGACGGGTAAATTCAGCGCAATAGCTGTCGTGACAGTGAGCGCACCGTACACCCGGGACTTTGTTCGCAACGATAGAAACGCCGATACCCGTTGAACAAACGACAATTCCCTTGTCGCACTCGCCGTTTGCAACCGCTTCTGCGGCAGGCAGAGCGAAGTCGGGATAATCGCAACTGTCCGTGCTGTCAGTGCCGAAATCTTTATATTCGTAACCCTTTTCGGTGAGATATTTAATAATCTCTTTCTTTAAGTTGAGTCCGCCGTGGTCGCAAGCTATAGCTATTTTCATAATCTCTCCTTTAATCCTGATATGGTAAAATATAATTTTTAATCAAAAAATCACAGACTTCCGATAAAACGTCGCGCGTGTAGCGGTACGCTTCGATATCCAAACCGTAAGGATCGGGCACGTCCGCGCCGAAAAAGTCCTTGATACAGATAATATTTCCGCAGCTTTCGAGCATTTGCTTCTGGCTCGACGTCATACAAATGACCAGCGTGCTTGCAGCTATCCGCTTTTGCGTGAGCTGCCGCGGTGCAAACTTATCCAGGCTCAGCCCGATTTCCTGTAAGGCAAGCCGACTGTTTTCGCTGAGCTTTCCGCCGATTTCGGCATGAATACCGCATGACGCGACGTCCCAGAATTTAATTTTACTCTTCTTTATCTTGCTGCGCAGCAACGCTTCAGCCATAGGGCTGCGGCAAGTGTTGCCAGTGCATACAAATAAAATCTTCTTCCTCTTCATTTAATTTCCACAAGCCTTAATCAATCTATTCATAACCCCTTTCATAACTCCCGCCTGTTCTTCGGGCGCGATTGCAATTATAAGTTCTGCACATCTTTCGCCCTCACGGAGTTTTTCATAGAGGTTTGAAGCTATCTGTTCACCTGTTTTACCGAGGTTTAAAACCTTGTCCGCGTTTATCGATTTCGCCGTCTTGTCGTCGCACAAAATATATGCGTTAACGCCGTTGTTGCGGCTGTTATCGTACTCTTCAACCGCTTTGCTTCGTTCCTGAAAACTGAAAAGCATAGTTTGGCAAGACGGTGAATAATGCTTGTATTTCATTCCCGGTGAACGGGCTTTTTCGCCCTCTTTCAAAACGTATTCGCCGCAGCTGCCGGCAACCTTTTCAATCATTTCGCGAGTTATAAGTCCGCTGCGGAGAATTTGCGGTTCATCACCCGTGCAATCAAGTACGGTGCTTTCTATTCCGCCGCTGCACTTTCCGCCGTCGAGAATAATCTCAATTCTGCCGTCAAGGTCAGAGTAAACGTGCTCGGCGGTAACGGGGCTCACGTGCTTTGAAACGTTTGCCGACGGAGCTGCAATGGGCAAATTCAGAAACTTTAAAAACTTCTGCGCGCCCTCGTGCGACGGAACGCGGATTGCCAAGGTATCCAGACCACACGAAACTGCGGGGCACACCTTTCCGCAACTTTTAAAAACCATTGTCAATGGACCCGGCAAATAGGCTTTTGCAAGTGCCTTTGCATACTCGGGAACTTCGGTCACAAGTTCTGAAATATCGTAATCCTTATGGACGTGGACGATAAGCGGATTGTCGTTCGGTCTGCCTTTAATTGCAAATACGTTTTCTACCGCTTTATTGTCAAAGGCGTTGGCTCCCAAGCCGTATACCGTTTCGGTAGGAAAAGCTACTGCGCCGCCGTCGTCTATAATGCGTTTTGCACGCCGTAAAGAATTTTCGTCTATCGGTAAAATTTCTGTACGCATTTTAAAAGGGCATTTCCTCGTCCTCGGGCGGGATATCGTTTTCGTTAACGGGCGGCACTTCTTCCTGCATCGGTTTACCCTGCTCTTCCGCAGGCGGAGTAAGATTGTCGTCAGGTTCGGGATTAACGAACCTTGTATACTCGCCCTTAAATTTCAACTTAATTCTATCAAGACCGCCGTTTCTGTGCTTTGCAATTATAAGATCAGCCATACCCTTAACGATATTCTTTTTTGCAATATCTTCAGCAGTTGCATTTACGTCGGGGCGATTAATAAACATTACTATGTCTGCGTCCTGCTCTATTGCGCCCGATTCACGAAGGTCTGAAAGCTGAGGCTCGCCCGACTGAATACGGCGAAGCTGCGACAGTGCGATAATCGGCACATTCAATTCCTTTGCCATAATTTTAAGTTCACGCGTAATTGCGGCAACTTCCTGCGTTCTGTTTTCGTCGCCGCCGCGAGTTCCGCTTGACATAAGCTGAATATAGTCGATCATAACGAGGTCAAGTCTGCCGTTGTTCTTAGACTTGATTCTTCTGCATTTCGAAAGGATTTCCGCAGGCGTAACACGCGAAGAATCATCTATATATATATGGCTATGCCTTAACTTCTCACTTGTTTTCCAAATTTTTGCCCAATCATTATGTTGAAGCTTCCCTGAAAGCGCATCCGCCATACTGACTTTTGCCGCGCTGCACATAAGTCTTTGAATTATCTGAATTTCAGGCATTTCAAGTGAGAAAACAGCGCATACCGCGTCGCTCCCCAAAGCAGCATTTTCAATTATATTCATTGCAAACGAAGTTTTCCCCATACCGGGACGAGCTGCAAGCACGATCAAATCTGACTTCTGTAGCCCGTTTGTAAGTCTATCAAGATGAGTAAACCCAGTAATAACGCCCCTATAAGCATCCTTGTTTTTTGATAGTTTTTCAAACTTATCAATAACCGCGTCAATCCCGCTGCCCTCGCGTATATCCTTCATCGTGGAAGTATCGTTCATACGCGAAACGTTGTAAATTTTCGACTCGGCAAACTGAATACTTTTAACCGATTCGTTGCCAGACTTTGCAAATTCGGCAATATCTCCCGCTGCGCGGATAAGACTTCTGTTTACGCTGTCGCGCTTTATTATATCCAGATAATATTTATAGTTCGCTGCCGAAGGCGTAATCTGTGCAAGCTCGGTAACGTACGAAATACCGCCAGCCTTTTCAAGGTTTTTATCGCTTTCCAATCTGTCGCAAAGGGTGACTATATCAACGGGCTTACGCTCGCCGAAAACCATTTTCATTGCAGACAAAATATACTGGTGTGATTCCTGATAAAAATCGTTCTTATCCAGCTGTTCCAGAACTTCCGCAAGTATTTCGTTATCAATAATCATACAGCCCAAAAGCGCCTGCTCGGCGTCAAGATTATTGGGCATTACGTTATTTTTGTCTGACATAGTACTTTATATCCCCATTAATTTTTCAAATTCGGTAAGAGTTTCTTCAAATTCGCGCATCGCAATTTCAAAAGGCTTATCCTTTGAAAGATCGACGCCCGCAAGTTTTAAAAGCGATACGGGATCGTCCGAGCAGCCGCTTGAAAGAAATCTGAAGTAATCGTTTACAGCGGTCTCGCCTTCGTTTAAAATGCGGTTGACGATATTAATTGCGGCGGTTATACCCGTGGCGTATTTATACACGTAAAATGCGCGGTAAAAATGAGGTATTCTCATCCACTCGCAGGATACGTTGTAATCGTGTTCGATATCCTCGCCGTAATATTTTTTACCGATGCCCGCATACAAGTCGCACAGAACTTCTTTAGTGAGCGGCTGGTCGTTTTCCGCAAGCGTGTGCGCCTCATATTCAAATTCAGCAAACATAGCCTGTCTGTGAAGAGTTGCACGGATACTGTCAAGATAGTAGTTTAAAAGATACTTCTTCAGATTTTCGTCCTTTGCTTCTTTAAGCATATATTTAAGAAGCAAGGTTTCGTTTACCGTGCTTGCGACTTCGGCAACGAAAATCGTGTACTGGCTCTTTGCAAAAGGCTGATTGCTCTGCGAGAACCACGTATGAAGGGCGTGTCCCATTTCGTGCGCAATTGTAAATACTTCGTGCAAGGTCGGCTGATAATTCAAAAGCACGTAAGGATGACAGTCGGGACAACCTATACTGTACGCTCCGCCGCCCTTGCCTTCGGTTTCTTCTACGTCCAGCCAGCGCTCGTCATAGCCTTTTTTCAAGAGCTGCTGATACTTTTTACCCAACGGCGCAAGTCCTTTGATTACAAGCTCGTATGCTTCGTCATAGGTATACTTAACGTCTACGCCGTCTACGAGAGGGGCGTAAATATCGTAAAAATACTGTTTATCGTATCCGAGCAATTTTTTTCTGTCGGCTATATATCTGTGCATTGCAGGCAGATTTTTATCAACCGCTTTTATAAGATTGTCATAAACCGCCCTGTCAACGTCCTCCGAAAACAGCGCGCGTTCTAGGCAGGAGTTGAATTTGTATACTTTGCTTAAAAACACGTCCTTTTTGACGTTGCCGTAATAAATCGAGGTAAGAGTATTGATGAGCGAAGTATATGCCGAATAATATTTTTCGTACGCCTCTTTACGCTTTTCACGGTTTTTTGAATGAAGAATAATTCCGTATAAGCCGTGGCTTAAATTGACGGTATTGCCGTCCCACTCGATTTCCGGAAGACGCAAATCGAGATTGTCAATCATAGAAAAGCTTTCGTAAAAGCTGTCGAGAATTTCACCCGACATACCGATCAATCTTTCCTCTGCTTCGGAAACGGTGTGCGGCTTGCGCGCAATAATTCTCTTTAAGTCATAATCATAGTCCGTAAAACGTTTGTCGGTTAAAAGCGAATTGAGGTAACTATCATCCTGCTGCGCCATCTCGGGCTCGAAAAATGAAAGTTGAGTTGCGTATTTGGAATTAAGCGCGCCAACCTTTGCATAGTAAGCAGTATACTTTGAAATAGCCGCGTCTTCATCATGGCGCATATGGGCGTACACTGCAAGCCTTGTAAGGTTTTTATCAAACTCACCGCTTTGCTTCAAAAATTTTAAAAGCGTATCAGCGTCTGAAAGCTTGCCCGCATACTTTGCAAAATCAAGCGATTTTGAAGTTTTTTCAAAGGACTTTTCCCACTCCTCGTCGGACGGAAAAATATCCTCAATCTTCCACTTGTATTTTTCTTTTACTTCACTTCTTTTCATTATTTACCTTATACATTATTTACTGCCGCCTGAGCAGTTTGCAAGATCGAACGTAAAGAACTTATGGACCGACGTGAAGAACTTTTTGTTCCTCAGCGACCAGTCCGTTACAACTCCGTAAATTTTTTCCTGCTCGAAAGCACCCATATCTCTGCTGTCGTAACTTACGTCGCGGTTATCGCCCATTAAAAACACTTTGCCTTCTTCAACGAAGTAGCCCTCGTCAGTATTGCAAAACGTGTTTTTACGGTTATTTTTATCATTGTTCGCTTCAAGCACGTAAGGCTCGGCAACCAAAACAAATTCTTCCGTTCCCTTGTACTTTATATACAACTCGCCGCTTGCAAGTTTTAAGCTGTCGCCGCCCAGCGCGATTACTCTTTTTATAAGCGGGTCGTCGTTTTCCCTTTCCACAACGACTATATCGCCGTATGTCGGTTTGGTACTCCTTGACAGATAAACGTAGTCTCCGCCCGCCACATCCTTTGATATAGCACCGTAAAGGGTCGGCTGCATAGATTTATCGACTACGTAAACGCCCGTGAAGCTTGTAACGAAAATAACCTCGCATAAAAGCAAAACAGCAACGACTGCAATCAGAACGTTAAGTACGATATTAAGTTTTTTGCCGCCGCCCTTATTATATAGACCGGCGTTTACGTCCCTCATCATTGCTTAAAGCCACATTAAGTTATTCACAGCGTATTCTTTTTCGCAGTTGATACAGAATTTCAGACTGTGAATAAAGTCGGAGAGCTGTTCCCCGTCCATATTTTTGAAAAACTTACTTTCTATAATTATTGTCTGCCAAACTCCGCCTAATACGCTTTGAACGTATTCATATATCTTACCGTCGTCAACGTCTTCAAGCGTAAACTGAACTTCCGCATTTTCGTCGCAGAAAAAGTCAAGCTTTAAAATACTGTTGACTTCGGGCGCGTATTTCGGAGTATTCATTCTGTAGGTAGTTAAACCGCACGGAGAATAAATGCCGCTTATCCCGCGCTCTTTGGTAACGAGCTGCGGAACCATAATACTGTCAACGAAGAAAATTCCGCCCACCGCCTGAGAACGGGGAGCCGCAACAGTAAAGCAGTCGATACCGTTTTTAGCGGAATACATTACGCGGCATTTCTTCTGACTGTTTTTAAATAATCCGCTAATCTTTTTAACCGCAATTTTTGACCAGACTGTAAATCCGTTTGTATATTTAACATAGCAAAGCGCAAACACGGTTGTAGTCTCTTCGTAAATATCAATAAAAAACTCGTGCTCGTGCTCTGAAATTTTTTTCTTATGATTGCAGAGCTTCCACTCTCTGACGACGGAATCCTTGCTCTCCTCCGCCATAAACAGACCGTATTCAGCGACATTGCCCTGATTGTCAAACTCAGCAGTCGCAATTAAATTGCACTCCCCGTCTACGGATAAAGTGATTTCAGACATTTTGGGAATGAATACCTGACGGTGCTTCAAGTGCTTGCCGAGAAATAAAAACATATCCGCCGAGCTTCTTACGCCTATTGAAGAATCGCAGCGCACCGAATAAGTTATAACGCTGTCGTCGGCAAATGCGGGATTTATGCGTGAAAAAGTATCGTACGCCCTGTCGTAGTCAAAACGGTGGTCGTTTGTAGAACACATAATCATAACGGGACATTTCACGCTCGGCGCGTATGCCTGCGAATCGATAGCCGCGATAAAACGGTATCTTTCTTCATCAAGTTTAACGTCCTCAATATCGTACTTACCCACGCCCGAATAGGCTTTCCAGCCCGCCGCGCAGACCGTTATGATACACGAAAAATCTCTGACGGCACCCAGTTTCCACGCAATCTCTCCGCCGTCCCTTATGCCCACTACGGCTACGCCTGTTACGCCCTCTCTCGAAAGTAAATATTTGCGCGCGTAAATTCCGACCGCAACCCACTCGTACCAGCTTGTTTTGTCAGCCGAGTCGTCAACAAAATCCTTATATCTTCCGCACCTTGCGGTATTTGCATAAAAAATGCTTTCAGGGTAAACGGTAGCCAGTTCGCAATCGTCCCATTCGCCGCGGTAATCCACCATAAACGCGGAATAGCCCTTTTCAACGAAAAGCTTCAAAAGCCCTTCGTCCACTCCGTCGCAGCTGTCCGGTAA
>JAIEAS010000167.1 GCA_029071285.1 Clostridia bacterium | reverse complement strand
CGTCTCGTGGGCTCTGAGATGTTTTTAAGAGTCTAGAGAACGCCGCACTGTAGAAGAATGAGAACACGCCGTATATTACGGGCATCATAATCATCATCCACTTGTTTGTCTTTGCCGCGCTTCCGTCAACCGAGCCGAGCTCTGCCGCGTCCTTCTGCGAGCGGTTCATTATGAACTGCTGTAAGAACATCAAGCCTATCGCCAGCACGATAAGTACGAAATATCCGTTGTAAGTTTTCTGTTCCTTGCTGAGGTTGAACATTACTTCGTTGTACGAATCTTCGTACGAAGCGTCAACGCCGGTGCCGATTGCACGGGATACCGACGACGAGAACTTTGAGAACGAGGGGATTTCCTTGTTCAGCATCGAGTCGGGATACCAGATATTTCCGACCCAGATAAACGAAGTTTTGTTCGTCTTTTTATTGCTTCTGTAATAATCCGCCGAAGCCTGTCTTGCGTGCAGTCTGACGTAAGATTCTACGTAATAATTTTTTCCGTATATAATCTTGCCGTTTTCGTCCGTCGTGCTCTCTTCGGGAAGAGTATCAAAATCTTCGGGAATTTCGTAGTCGGCGGTCTTGTTTTCTTTGAATTTATTATATTCTATTTTATAAGAAACACCGCCCGCGGTTTCGTCCTTAACTTCGATTAAAAAACCGTCTTCGTTCGAAGTTTTTCCGTCGCTTGTAGTCAGAACGTAAGCGGTAACGCTTGCGTTGTATTCCTCCACCATATTATTATAAGTGGACAGGTTTGCGTACTGCGAGTAGGTTGAAAACGCGCTGAACACTACCATGAATATTACCAGCGATACTATCATAGGTATGCACGCGCCGAACATAGAGTAGCCGTTCGCTTTTTGCAGCTCCATAACCTTCTGGCTGTACATCTGCTTGTCGTTGGCGTACTGCTTCTGCAGCTTTTCCATCTGCGGCCGCATCTCTTTCATTATAAGCGACTGCTTTTTGGTTTTGATTCTCGAATACGCGTCAAGAGGAAGAACTACGGTCTTTAATATGAGCGTAAACACGACTACGCCCAGACCGACAATTCCGACGCCCTCGATAAGCCACTGGATAATTTTACCTATCCAGTTAAGACTTCTTATATCGATTTTGTCAAGGATTACGCCGCCGATATAGCCGACGCTCTCCGTCAATAAACTGATTGTTCCCATTTTAAATCTACTTGACCCATTTTAATTTGAAATAATTTTCGGGCGCGGGGTCAAAACCGCCCTTAGACAGGGGATTACACCTTAAAAGCCGCCAGCTTCCCAAAAGAATACCTAAAATTACACCGTGGTTGTTGATAGCCCTCAAAGTGTATTCCGAGCAAGTGGGCTCGTAAAGGCAGGTGTGGTGCGAGAGGTATTTCTGGTAAAATATTATAAGACGCATGCACAGCATCTTAATATACGGTTTAAACACCGTACGGCGCAAAAGCTTAAAAAACCTTTTCAGTTTTTGCCGCATTCGTTTACCTTTTTAAAGCAGGATAAAAGCCCTTTTTCAAAATTTTTCAGACTGTATTCTTCCGCAACCTTAGGGATAATTATAACGTTATACGGTTTTTCAAGGGCGCTGAGCGTATTTGCAAACGCTGCCCTTAAAAGTCTTTTAATACGGTTTCGTTTAACAGCCTTGCCGTGCTTTTTTGAAACGGCAATGCCTATACCGATATTTTTAGACGGAAAATACAATAACGTAATACAGGGGGAAAATACTCTTTTTCCCCTGTTGAAAATTTTCTGAAAATCGGAGTTTTTCTTAATTTTTAAATAATTCAAACTGTTTTACGCGGAAAGCTTTTTTCTGCCCTTATCGCGTCTTCTCTTCAATACCTTTCTGCCTGCGGTCGAAGCCATTCTCTTTCTGAATCCGTGTACTTTACTTCTCTGTCTCTTTTTGGGTTGATAAGTTCTTTTCATTTTTTTATATTCCTTTTTATAAGATTATTTTTTATTTAATTTACTACGCGTTGCTTGCCGTTCTTACGGGAAGTATCAGATACAGGTTGTCCTTGTTTTCCGCGTTTTCGCAGGTGAAGGGCTGAATCTGGTTGTTGAACGACAGCACGATTTCTTCCTCGTCGAGCGCGTTGACCGCGTCGATTATAAACTTCGAGTTCATTGCAATGCGGATATCTTTTCCGGCAACGTCCGCCTTTACGGGCTCCTGCACGCTTCCTATTTCAGAATTTGAAGATACGTCTATTCTGTCGCCGTTGATATCAAAAATTATAAGGCTGTTTTTATCGTTTCTGACAAGAATCGCCGCGCGCTCGATGCTGGCTTTAAGCAGATTTTTGTTTACCGTAACTATAGTAATAAAATCTTTGGGGATAATATTTTCCTTTTTAATAAAGTCGCCGCTGTAAAGACGGGATGTCAGAACGGTGTTGTCC
>JAIEAS010000166.1 GCA_029071285.1 Clostridia bacterium | reverse complement strand
GAGCATAGGAGCGGACTCCCAGTCGCCGTAGAAGCCCATAAAGGGAAGATTTAAGTCGCACTGTCCGTCGGTTTCCGATTTGAGGGTTATGAAGCCTTCAACGAACATACCGTTGGTGAAGCTTTCTTTGATATATTTCTTCTCCGTATCGGAAAGCTCTAAGGTAACCGTAATTTTAGCGGTTCCGCCTGCCGTTACGGTGAACTTTTCGTTTGCGGCAAGCGACTGCGAAGGTGCGCCGTCCTTACTTATCTGCCATACCGGAGCGATATCTTTCAGCATATACGCTCTTTCCGCAACGGACAGTTTGTTTGACGAAAGAGTTTCGGTGAAGAACTGTGACTGCGCCGTAAATTCGAGGTCGCTGTCGCCGAAGTTGGAAACGTTAAGACTGAAGGTATACTTGCCGTCCCTGCTGTCCTTAATATGGTAGTCGTCCTCGCCGAGCTCGACCTTGGGTCTGTTGTCCTCGGTGCCGTACTCCTGCCCTTCCACCGTCCAGAGGTATGCCTTGGTGCTGAACGAATTTGAAAGGTTTGCAAGTCCCGAGCCCTGTTTTCTGGGCGAGTAAGGCAAGCCGTACTGGTCGTATACCATCGTCGCCGAGCTCATTACAATCTGATTGATAAGCCTGTTGATTCCGGTTGAAGTGCCGTTATGAATTTGTGAAAGCTTTGCGTCGTTCTTTACGTACTCGCGGACGAGTGCGACGAAGCCCGCAAGGTTGGGCGAAGCCATCGAAGTTCCGCTCTGCTCTGCGTAACCGCCCGCAACGGTCGAGGTAATTTCGCCGCCGTGCGCCGTTACGTCGGGTTTGAGTTTAAGGTCGGGAGTTGCGCCCCACGACGAGTAGTCGTTCATAAAGGGTCCCGCCTGATAGGATTTGTCGAGGGTTATAAGACCGGAGCTTATTCTTTTGCCGTTTTCGTCGAAGCAAAGCTTTGCGCCCTCGTCCATAGTCGTGGATACTGCGGGAATGGGATTATCGATATCGCCTACCGACATACCGATTGCACCCGTAACGTTGTTGTAAATTATTACGGCGTCCGCGCCGTATCTCATAGCGTTTTTAATCTTGGTTTCAAACGTGGTCGTGCCGCGCTGTACGACGGCTATCGTTCTGTATTCAGATTTGTCAGCCAAAAGGTTCCTTACCGTCTGGGTATAGTCTGCGGGGTCGCCTACGCCGCGCACTACTACGTATCTGAAAATTTCTCTCGTTTTATTTTCGCCAAGCAAGTCGTTGACGAAGTCGAACCTTACCGAGTTTGCGTCGCTCGCCTCGGAATAGAAAATGGAAGCCTGATTGGGTTTGCCCGCGTTCGCAACCATAAAGGGCGAAGTCTGACCGTTTACGCTGGCAACCGATATCGCGCCGTCGAAGGTCGAGGGCGAACCGACCGTACCCGAGTCGGGGTTGGTTGCAAGGTTTGTTCCGAAGTTGCTGCCGTAGCCCGAGCTGAACTCGTTGCTCGCCGCGCATATCATACTTATGCCCGCGCTCTTAATCGCACGGTAGGTTTCGTCAAGAAGCTTTCCTTCCTTGTCGCCGTCCATAGCGCCCGAGGAGAAGCCCGAAGCGGTACCGAGCGACATATTGATTACGTCTACACCGAGGTAAACGCAGTCTTCGAGCGCCGCAACGATATCTTCGGTAGTTGCGCCGCCGAGGTCGTGGCTCTCGAAGTCGTCCGTAAATACTTTGCAGATTACGAGCTGTGCTTCGGGAGCAACGCCCAGGAAGGTTTCCTCTACGAGCTCGCCCTTCTTGTTTTTATAGCTGTCTGCGTGTCCCGCAACGATGCCCGCAACGTGCGTGCCGTGCTGCGAGTACGAGGGATAAACGTCCGCGTCGCTGTCCGCGTAGTCGTACGCGAAAGGAACTTTTTCGTTTATATACAAATCGTCCGCGGTGATATTTCTGCCGTTCGCAGCCGAAAGGCTGACCGCGTTGAAATCTTTTTCGCCGAGCTTCTGCGAAACCTTTTCCTTTGTAAGGCTGTAGGTCTCGGGCATATATTTCGAGAAAGCTTCGTGCGTGTAGTCAAGTCCTGTATCGAGAATTGCCACGGTCGTACCGCTTCCGTCGAAGCCGTACAAACCGCCCTCTTCCGTAGGCTTTGTAATTTCGGACGAATCGTAAATACCGGTCTTATAAACGTTGCTGTAATTCTGCGTTGCGGAAACGCCGTCCTCCCACTCTACGTCCTTGGGACGGGAATAAGTTTCGGACAGGTACGCCGCCTTTACCGCAGGCAGACTCTTTATTGCAGAAATTTCGGAAGTGTCGACTTCGATTGCAACCGCGTTCGTTACAGTGGTGTACTGGTACAGCACCTTGTAGCTTACGCCCATAGAGGACAGCGAAGTTAAAAGATTGTTCTGCGCCTCTTTTATGGATTTGATTTTTTTGCCGCCCGCGTATGACGAAATATAATCGGTTACGCTCTCTCCGTCGGGAACGCTCTCCGCGACCGAATCGGAATCGAGTCTGACTATAACCGTCTGCTTGCCGCCCGCAGCTTTAACTCCCGCGTTTTGCAGAACGTTGCTGCTCAGATTCTGCATAGCAAGCCCCGTTACGTCAACCTTGCCGGTTACGTCGGTGTAATTTACGGTATCGAATCTTTCGGCGGCAACGGGATTTTTACCCTTCGTACCCGCCAGAGCAAGCAGACTGCCGGCGGTGAAAGTTACCGCCATTATTCCTGTAAGCGCAACGCTTGCAGCGCGTCTGAATTTAGTCATTTAAACCTCCGCATTTCTCTTAAATATTTAAATCTTAAAACACTGCAAAAAGGGCAAAGCCTGCCCTTTCGCATAATATCAGTCGTTTTTGACGGTGAGGGTATAATCCTCGCCCGCCGCCTTGCCGTAGTCAAGCACGTATACCTTTGACGTACCGCTTCCGTCGGTTATGGTCAGAGTGTACTCGTTACGGGTGGCGTCCTGCTTCAGGTCGGAGTAGGTGTACTCGTTGCCATTGTCGTCCTTGGCTATGCCGTTACCGAGGAAGGAGTACTCGGTGCCGTCCGCAGTTACCGCCTTTACGGTGTAAAGGTTGTCGGGCAGAACGTTTGCATAATGTTTGCCGCCCTTTTCGTAACCGCCTTCGTCGTTTTCATAGAATACGGTGTACAGTCCTCTCGACGCCGAAAGCAGCAGAACCTGACCAAACTCGTCAATCGTGTAGGTGTACTCTTCTACTACTTTGTTATCCTTCACGTACTTAGCCGAGCCGTCCGCAAACGCGCTGTTGCCCAGACCGTCCAGAGTAAGCACCCCGCCGTCGTAAGCGTAGTTACCCTTGTAGTCGTCGTCAGCAGCCTGCGTGCAGACTACGATAAACGCAGCCGCGTCGTTCTCGGTGCCTATACCGAGTTCGGTAACCGTTCCGTTGGTGAGAGCAGTGATATAAAGCGGTAAAGCTTTTTCGTCTGCGGGGTCGGTTATCGTTATATAGTTTCCGTTCGGATAATAAGTGAATACGCAGGCTGAACCGTCGTAGGTGCCCGAAGCCGTGTTGGTCGCATTGAACTGCGGAATTGTCAGCGTCTGACCGTAAGTGCCCGCAATCTTCCACGTGCCCGTAAACTCGGTGTAGAGGTAAACGGTATTGCCGTTAAGCTTGTAATCGGTGCCCGAAACGGAAACTTTGGTTTTGTAACCCGTCTCGGTCGTCGAGGTGCCGTCGCTGATATTCGTCTTGGTCATAACGCCGCCGCCCGTAAGCGCGCTCTTGCCGTCGAACGAGTAGATATAAGTTCCGTCGGTAAGCTTGATGTGATACCACGCATCGCGGGGCTGAAGGGTGAAATTAGTGCTGCCCGTAACCGCGATTTGTTTATTAACTTCGTCGTAGCTTATCGTGTATTCATCGCCGTTGTAAACGAACTTACCTGTAAGAGTATTGTCGGTAAGCGTGTAGGTGCCGTTAGGCAGATCCGCGCCGTTTACCGTAACCGTTCCGCTCGCGGGAAGGAAATCGTTATTGCCCTCGACGTTGTAGTTGCCGAGACCGTTAAATGTTACGTCCATACCGTCGCTTATCCACTCGCCCTTGAAATCGTCGTACAGATAGAAGGTAATTTCCTCTTCTTCGCCCGAGTTTATATTAAATATCTTTCCGCTGAGGGTAAGTTCGTCTCTGCTGAATTCGAGAACGGCTATTCTGAAATCGTTATTGTAAACGTAGATTTTACCGTTCTTTTCTTCATAAGTTACGTCGTAGGCGCCGTTGTTTCCGCCGTAGTTGATATAAGCGTCGCCGCAGCCCGCGGAAGTTACGCCTTTGAGTACGAGTTCAACCGCCTCGATTTTTGCAAGATTGTTCCAGGTGCCTGCGTAGCTGTACTCCTTGTAGAAGTAAACCTCGCCGTTGCTCTTAAGACAACCGTTCTCGAAGGTGAACGAAACGCCCTTACCCGTAAGGGTTATAACGCTGCCGCTGACGGTGTAAGTTCCGTTGTCGCTGCCCTTTAAAATAACGTTGCCGTCCTTGTGGCCGTAGTACTCGTAAACCCAGTTGCCCTTGCCGTCGAATTTATATACCTTGTGCAAGCCTGCGGAAATTTCCCACTCGCCTGCAAATTCGTGGAAAGGCGTAAGGTTTACACCGCCTGCCGAGATAACTTTATTGCCTGCAACCGTACCGCTTACGGGGCTGTTGTTTAAGGTTATTTCGAGATTTGCGCCGTCTACTTCATAGGTAAACGCCTGACCGTTAAATGCGCCGGTGCCGTCGGCGTTGAAGGTGTACTCGACGCCCGTGCCGTAATATTTGCCGTAAACGAAGTTTTCGATTTCCTTTACAGCGGTCAGGGGAGCCGTTACGGGATAGTAATTAAGATCCCAGATTGTCAATCCCTTGCCGTCTGCGGTCTTCTGAGCCTTGAACGAAGCGTATGCGTCGGTATTGCCGCCCATAACCGAAAGATAGGTGTCGCACAAAGTTGCGGTCGTACCGTCGTAGTAATAATAGGTTTCGCTCTTAATCGCGCCGTCGCGGTAAACGAGAACGCCGTCGTCCCTTAATTCAAG
This sequence comes from Clostridia bacterium, assembly GCA_029071285.1. Taxonomy (GTDB): domain Bacteria; phylum Bacillota; class Clostridia; order Christensenellales; family Borkfalkiaceae; genus Coproplasma. The sequence goes on along the minus strand of JAIEAS010000166.1, from coordinate 2,332 downwards.
GTATCTGCCGCTTCCGTTCTGTCCGCTTATCTGCAGGTAGTAAACGCCCGCGATTTCGGAATAATCCGCAAATCCGACGTAAAGCTCAACGTCGCCCGTGGGAACGTAGCTTTGGGGAACCTTGTTCTGAAGTCCATTGTCAAAGTAGTAGCCGTACGAGCGGTTACCGTTATCGTCGGTAAGGAACTCGGAAAGATTATCCGAGGTAAGGAACCAGTACGACATAGGCATATACGCGTCTTCTACGTTTTGAGTCAAAGCTGCGCTGCCGTGTATTTGTGCGCCGTCATTAAGATTTACGGTTATTGCAAACGAGTTGCTGCCGTCGCCTGCGTTTACGGTGGGACGGCCGTTGCCGTTGAAGGTCCAGTCGCCGTCAACCCAGCCGAGTTCAGTCTTTATATAATTATCGTTTATGGTTTCCGTTCTTGCGGAAGCGCAGTTATACACGAGTCCCTTAGCGGCCTGTATATAAATTCCGCCGTTCTGCTCGATGCCCGCGATATCGCCCGAGAGAGCAAATCTCGAACCCGCAAGCGCCGTAGCCGTTACCGCGCTCTGCGCGCCGTTGGCTAAGAAGCAGTTTGCGATTACCGCGTCCGGCTGAAGCTCGCCCGCAATTCCGCCTGCGTAAGCGTAACGGTTGTCGCCGTAGTTTGCGTCGTTTCTGACGCGGGCGTTAGCGGCAACGTAGCCGCTCGTATAGCAGTTGGTAACCGAGCTGTAAGATGCAACTATACCAGCAATTCCGCCCGAGCGCATTGCGCCGCCGACTTCACCTACGGTATAGCTGTTTATAATCATTGAAGGAGTTTTTTCGTCGTAAGAAGTTACGTAGCCGGCAATTCCGCCCGCGGCGTAAACAACGCCCGCCCTTCCTTCGATATACATATCGGAAGAACACGAACGCACCGTCGAATAGTAACGTGTAGCCGTCTGATTGTTGTAAGCGGAAGCAAGATAACCTGCTATACCGCCGACGTAGCCGAACCTGTTGTCGCCCGCCGTTGCGATAATTTCACCGCTGACCGAGCAGTTGGTGATATTTACGCCGACCGCGTAAGCCGCAATTCCGCCGACGATAAAGCCCTGATAATCGTCCTTGTGTTCGTCGTTGTCCCAGGGCGAACCGTCAACCTCGCACTTAAAGCCTTCGATATTCAAGTCGTAAATCTGCGCGAACGCCGCAACGCCGAACAGTCCGATATTGGGCATAAAGCCCGTACTGTAATCGTCCTGGTCTACCGCGGTAGCAGAAATGTAGTAATTTTTAATGGTGTGACCGTTGCCATCGAAGTCGCCCGCGAAATAGTATTCGTCGGAAATACCTATAATGAACAGCTCCTCGCCTTTCAGATCGATATCTTCTTCAAGGCGATAATAAGCGGTTGAAACCTGACTGTAATAGATGCTGCCGTTTACGAGTGTAGACATCATGTACAAATCGATAGGTCTTCTCAGTCTGAAAGGATTTTCACGGGTGCCGCTGCCGTCCTCGCGCTCGACGAATGTTTTGTCAAGCTGGAGTCCCTGAACGGTAATAGTTGTTCTGCGGCTGATTGTCGTATGATACTTGCCGTTATCGTCGGGTTGGATAATCTGCGTATCCGCAAGCACGGTGTACTCGGGATTTTCGCCGTAGTAAACGCTTACGCCGATATCGAAGGAAATCTCGGTGCCGCGGGGCAAAGGAGTGCCGTCCCTGTTTTCGGTATCTATCGTAACAACCTTGTTGTTTTCGTCAACGTACTCGGCGTTGTAGGTTATGCGGTACTCGGTTCCGTCGGTCGAGCCCTTGTCGAAGATAACCGTCGAGCCGCCCGCCGACTGCACGCCGGTAACCCTTACGGTGGTTTCTCCTTTCATCCTGAACGAATAGTAGCCGGCGTTGCTGCCCTTGAGCGCAACACCGTTGGCTTCAACGACAGGTTCGCCCTCCGCGCCGTCTTCGAGCTCAACCTTAAAGACTACTTTATAGCCTTTTCTGACTTCGTAGCCCGAGGGAATTTCGCAATCGATAATTACGCCGTCATCCGGACTGAAATAAAGGAGATAGTATTTCGAGCTGTTGCACGCGCCTATCGCCACCGAAGCGCAGACGAGGCACAACACCGCAAGAAACGCCAATAAAAATTTTTTCATGGTAAACTCCTGATTTTACACTCATTGCCGCAGTAAAAATTACGGCATTATTTCATAATACGGTCATTATACAATATAATTTATAAAAATTCAAGTGATTTCGGCTGTAAAACGAGATTTTCAGCAATTGTTAAAAACGCCCTTAAAATGCCCCGTTTTATCGTAAAAAGGGTTAACTTATCCCTTAAAC
>JAIEAS010000165.1 GCA_029071285.1 Clostridia bacterium | reverse complement strand
TATAACTCGCCAAAGGCTTTTCAAACAAGGATTTCCGAAATAAAAATAAAATAAAAGCGTGCCTCTTTCACGATTGCCTTTTTAAAAAGCATATGTTAAAATTGCGCTATGAGAATGCACAAAAAGGGACACCTCGAAGAGAGGCTTAGGCTTTGCAAAAACCTTACGGTCTGCGACCTTTCGGACAAAAATATGAAAAACGCCGCCGCCGTCAAGGACTATTTCGACTTTGAAAAGATATTCGGGAACAATAACCCCGTCCGCCTTGAAATCGGCTGCGGCAAGGGCAAATTTATCTGTGAACTTTCTGAAATGCTGCCCGAAATTAATTTTATCGCCTGCGAAAAGGTTTCAAACGTGATTATAGACGCGTGCGAGCGCGCCGAGCGGGAGGGGATAAAAAATATCCGCTTTTTAAACAGCGCGGCGGAGGTGTTGGAGAGGTATTTCAAGCCCGACACGGTTGAAGTTATCTATCTCAATTTTTCAAACCCGCTGCCCAAAGAGGGCTACAAAAAACAGCGGCTCACGCACCCGAAATTTCTGGAAATTTACCGCAATATTTTAAAGGACGGCGGAAAAATTATCCAGAAGACGGACGATAAAGACTTCTATCTTTTTTCGCTTGAAAGCTACAGGGAAGCGGGCTATAAAATTTTGGAAACGGACGAAAATTACACCGTCGCGGGCGGCGACGTGGAAACCGAACACGAAAGACTTTTTAAGGAGCGCGGGAAAAATATTTACCGTATCTGCGCGGAGGTTTAATGGAGCTTTTATGGCTTTGGATAACGCTTGGGATTGCGGGCGGAGTTTTGACCGCCGTGCTTATCTTTTGGCTGAATAACGACCTTTTAAAAATCACCCGTTACAGTTTTTCTGGCTTTTCGGAGAGCGGGATAAAAATCGTGCATCTCTCGGACTTGCACGGAAAAACTTTCGGACGCGGCAACGCGCGGCTTATTAAAAAGGTTATTAAGGAAAAGCCCGATATAATCTGTATCACGGGCGATATAATCCACCTTTACCGTCCGCGCGACAAGGCGGTTGCTCTCAGAACAGTTTCGTCGCTCAAAGAGATTGCGCCCGTTTTGTATATCGCGGGCAACCACGAAATGCGCAACAAGGGCTACCGCTTTTTCAGAAAAGATTTAATGGAAGCGGGGGCGGAAGTGCTGGACGACAGAACGGTTGAGGCGTGCGGACTTACGGTTACGGGTCTGAACGGCGCGTCGCTGAAAAACGGAAAGCTCTTCAAAATCGCGCCAGAGGGCAGGCGGGATATTCTGCTTGCGCACGAACCGCAGCATATTGAAAATTACGCAAAGGCGGATTATAAACTGATACTCTGCGGACACGCGCACGGCGGGCAGTGGCGCATACCGTTCACGAAACAAGGGCTTTATGCGCCCGGTCAGGGAACCTTCCCAAAGTACACCTCGGGCGTGCATAGTTGCGGAAATTCAAAAATGGTTATTTCGCGCGGACTCGGAAATTCCGAGTTTCCCCTGCGCCTTTTCAACCGCCCCGAAATTGTAGTTATAGAACTGAACTGATATAATGATTATACGGTAAACGATAATTTAACACTTTAACGTCATTGCGAGGAGCGAAAGCTCCGCGGCAATCCAGACGCAGAGTGTGTTTTTACTGGATTGCTTCGCTGCGCTCGCAATGACGGAGGGCGGGAAACCGTTCCTCGCAATGACGGGTAGAGGTGTGAATTTCAATTTATTGCTCTGAACATAAAAATACAGCCCGCTGACTTTAAAATAAAGTCAGCGGGCTGTTCGCTTTTTTGATTTTAAAATTTATTTTACAAGCAGTGCGAGCACGGCTTTAATCGTGTGCAGCTTGTTTTCACCCTGGTCTAAAACCGCGCTCTGTTTGCCGTCGATTACGTCGGCGGTAACTTCCACGCCGCGGTTGGCGGGCAGCGCGTGCATAAACAGCGCGTTGTGCTGTGCTAAATTCATAAGGGTGTTGTTTACCTGATAGGGCTTTAAAATTTCTTTATCCTTATCGGACAGCGAAGTGTGGTAGCCGTAGTTGTCGGTATATACGACGTCCGCGCCGCGCACCGCCTCGACGGGGTTTTCTGTTACGAAAATTTTTCCGTACTGCTCGGCGCGCTGCAAGTGCTCGGGAGCTATCTGGAATTTTTCGGGCGTTGCAACCGCGATTTCCATTCCGCACTTAATTCCGCCCATTATAAGCGAAGCGGCGTTATGTCCGCCCTTGCCGACGTAGGCGAGTTTCACACCCTCGAGCTTTCCTTTCTTTTCCCAGATAGTGAAAATATCGCAAATCGCCTGTAAGGGTAGATACTCGCGGGTGGACGAG
>JAIEAS010000164.1 GCA_029071285.1 Clostridia bacterium | reverse complement strand
CAGATTACCTTAGGCAAGCGCATTTTACGCGCGGAAACCGCCGCAATTTCGCTTACCGCACTGGCGGCGTTCGCGCTCGGTGAGCTCAGATGAAAGCGGTGTTGTTCACGCTCGGCTGTAAGGTGAACGAGGTTGAGTCGGCGTCCATAATGTCCGCGCTTGAAGATATGGGCTGGGAAGTCGGCGACAAACTGGAGTACGCCGAAGCTTACGTTTTAAACACCTGCGCGGTCACGCGCGAGGCGGAAAAAAAGAGCCGCCAGCTTATTGCAAGAGTGCGGAAATTCAACCCCGACGCAAAAATCTTCGTCTGCGGCTGCGCGTCCGAAAAGAACCCGCAAAGCTTTGAGGAAAAGGGCGTAACCTTCGTCTGCGGCGCGCGCAAAAAACAGCTTGTCGTTGAGGAATTCTGCCGCATTTTCGGCGGAAAAGCCGCGGGCTTTTATTACCCCAAGCAGGTCAAAAGCAGAGCGTTTATAAAAATTCAGGACGGCTGCAACAACTTCTGTTCGTATTGCATTATACCCTATCTTCGCGGCAGAGAAGCTTCGCGCACGGTTGAAGATATCGTTGAAGAAGTGAAGGGCGTTCAAAGCCCCGAGATAGTTTTAAACGGAATTAATATCTCGTCGTACGAGGGCGGACTTCCGCGGCTGATTTGCGCTTTGCACGGCGTTGATAAAAGGGTGCGGCTTGGTTCTTTGGAGTGCTCGGCTGTAACCGACGAATTTTTGCAGGCGTTAAAGGGCTTAAAGGACTTTGCGCCGCAGTTTCATCTGTCGTTGCAGAGCGGAAGCGACCGCGTGTTAAAGGCAATGAACAGGCACTACACGAGGGCGCAGTACCTTGAAAAGTGCAGGGCTATTTACAGAGCATTCCACGACGCCGCAATCACGACGGATATAATCGCGGGCTTCGCAACCGAAACGGACGGGGATTTCGCGGAGAGCCTTTCCATAATAAAAGAAGCGGGCTTCGCCCGCGTTCACGCGTTTGCGTATTCACCGCGCGAGGGAACGGCGGCGTTCAGACTTAAGGATATTCCGCCCGATATAAAGTCGCAAAGACTGCATAAACTTTTGCAGGCGGGAAAAGAGGCGGCGGATAAATTCGCGCGTAAATTTTTGGGAAGCGAACAGGTTATTATCGCCGAAGAATACTCGGACGGCGCAACCTGCGGGTACACGGGCAACTATATCCGCGTGTACGTTAAGGGCGAACTTTGTTCGGGCAGAAAATACAGAGTAAAATTATTGAGTTTATATAAAGACGGAGTTCTGGCGCAAATTAATGGGCAAGAGTAAAAGCGCGATTGCGCGCGCGAAATTCGTATACTTTTTCAAGGAAACCTTCCGTGCCCGCTCAAAGGCGGAGTACAGGGAGATTTTTTCGCGCGGACTGACGGATGACACGACGGGAATCAGCGGTGCGTTCCCGTGGCTTTACGTGCGCGCCTTTTTCGCTCTTCTGATTTTATTTACGGTAAACACCCTCGTTTTGCGGCTTACCAAAAACGATTTATACATACCTTCGGTAACCTTTCTGGGCGGAATAACCTTCACCGTGCCCTTTATAATTCTTATTTACGAGATGTACCCCAAGCGCGATATAAGTCTGTTTTTAATAATCGCAATCCTCGTCGGCGGCGGCACGGTTGCGGGGCTTATCTCGCAGGTGGTATACGGACTTCTTCCCGTAAAAAACCCGTGGCTTTCGGCAGTGGAAGCGGGTGTTACTGAAGAGCTTGCAAAGGCGGTTCCCGCACTTCTGATGATTACTGTTTTAAAGCAGAAAAATCCTTACGCCTGCTTTTTAATCGCGGCAACTGTCGGCGCGGGCTTTTCTGTAATAGAGGATATGGGTTATATTTTCTATTACTCGGATAAATATATTGCATTTTATAGCAGTGATATTCAGGCGACTGTCGCGCTCTTCGTAGACAGAGGCTTTTCGTCCTTTTGCACGCACATTCTGTGGACGGGTGCAATCGGCTGGGCGTATTCGTATATAAAAAATCCCTTCCGCTCGTTCAGTTTCTTCTTTATGATACTTGTGAGTATGGGACTGCATATCTGCTGGGATTTGCCGATAGACGGCTGGTGGCAGGTGCTGGACATAGTCTGCTGCGTAATAGTAGCGGGCGGAATTTCCATTGCAATCGTTCACTTATCTCGCGTAAAAACTCTTGCCGCCGAAACGGATCTTACGGCGTTCAACGAGGATATTATAAAGCGCGCCAAGGAAATGGGCGAGCGGATGCGCTTTACCAACGCCGCAAACCTGACTTTTTCACTTGCGGAAACCGTACTTGCTGTGCTTGCGCTATTATTCTGCGCAATGCCGATAGGAATGGATTACGAACAGGTTGAGTTCGACTCGAAGGAAGATTTTATTTCCTATCTGCAAAACGGACTTGATTTCAGCGAATACGACGGCGACAGAGCTTACAACCCCGACGGACAGAACTTCGAAGAGCGCAGGGTGTTCGACGAAGATAAAGGACAGTTAATTTTAAGCTATGTCGTGCAGATTCAGAAGTACGGCGCGTACAACTATTACTACGGCTATTACGTCGACGGCGACGAGGGCACTCTCGATACCGTCGCAGTAGAGGTTGAGATTAACGACGTAACTTCGCGCCGCTACCGTAACGAATACGAGTTCGACAGCGAGAAGGTAGGCGTATTTGATATCAACGGCGAAGAGGTAAGATTTTACAGCTACAATCCTGCCGGCGGAACGGTTACCGCAGTTACAACGGCGGAAGAGTTCGAAGGGTACGATTTGCTTATCGCAATCTGCGCGGCGGGCTGCGCAGTAACGCTGGGCTGTACGGTAATATTGACTTCACTGAGAATAAAACTTAGGAGAATAAAAGATGAAGAAAGACAGTAACTGCATTTTCTGCAAAATAATTGACGGACAAATTCCCTCGTCAAAGGTTTACGAGGACGAAAAAATGCTCGTATTCAAGGACATCGAGCCCAAGGCAAAGGTTCACCTTTTGGCGATAGCTAAGGACCATTTTAAATTGCTGTCTGAAATGGACGGGGAGCGCAGGGAGCTGTTAAGCTATATGCTTGAAAAAATCCCCTCAATCGCCGCGGAAAACGGCTGCAAAAACGGCTTCCGCCTCGTAATAAATCAGGGCGAGGACGCGGGGCAGACCGTGTTCCACCTGCATATCCACATTTTGGGCGGAGAAACTCTCCCCTGGTAAAAAATAAAACCGCGGCGCTGCCGCGGTTTTTTTAATATGATGAAGAAATCTTTTTCGCCGTTTCGCTGACCTTGCGTTTAAGCTCTGGCGGTTCCAGAACCTTGACCGCCCCGCCGTAGCCTAAAATCTTGTTGACGAGTCCGCCGTCGTCGGGCAGGGCAAGCTTTGCGATAAACCCGTCGCCGCAGGGCTCGATATTGTCGATGCCAAGCCATTCCTCGGCGTCTGAGAGGGAGCTTTTTTCAATTTCGAGAGTTACGTTGATAAGCTTATCGCCCGATACGTAAAAATCCAGATCTATCTCGTCGCGCGTGAATGCGCGCTTTTCAAAAACGCTTCCCGTAAAGGCGGCGTTTTTTATTCTGCCTATTTTAAAGGTACGGAAGGTCTGCTTGGTGTGGCAAAAAGCGTAAACGTACCAGATATTCTGTTTAAAAATCAGAAGGTGCGGGTCGATAATCCTCTTCGAGTGTTCGCCGCTGCGTGAAATGTAGTCGATTGAAAGGGACTTGCACTCGTTTACGGCTTGCTCGCATACCTTCATTTTTTCGGAGAATTTGTTTCCGCCCCACCAGTTGCCGCCGTCAACCAGAATGTTTCCGCAGATGGAAAGCTCACGCTTTTCGGATTTTTGCTTGCGCTGAAGCTTATCAAGTGCGGAAAGCAGGCTTTTGTCGCCCACCTGCGAAGCCATAGCCCCCAGCGCGTTTACCGTCGCGGTGTATTCTTCGCGCGTAAAGTAGTGCGAGGGCAGGCGGAAGGTATCGGGAATAGAAATTCCGCCGTATCTTCCGCGCTCTACGTCCACGGGCACGCCGCAAACGTTCAGCTCGTCAACGTAGCGGTATACGCTGCGCGTGGAAATTTCGTACCTATCGGCAATCTGCTTAGCCGTCAGCTTGCGCTTGGACAAGAGGGTCATCATTATATCGATCATTATCTGATATTTCATACGTCTTCCTTTGCATATTATCCGTTTCTGTCGAATAGTATAAACCGTTGAAATTATTAAAAAAAATTTTATCATATATGACAGTATATGTCAAGTATTATATGTAAAATGGTTGTCGTAAAGGAGAAGAAGAGATGACTTATTCGGCGTACATAGAAAGACAGATAGCAATTATAAGAAGCCGTCACGAGTTTGACGAGGATCGTTTAAATCAAAGCTACAGCGCGGATACCGAGCGCCTTTTTGACGAGCTGCTTTCAATGAACGGGCTCAACGTAGCCGAGAGGGGCGAAAGGGCGCAGAGAGTATGATTAAGATTATAAAAAAGACTGCGCGGATAGCGATTGCGCTTTCCGCAGCGATTTGTTTTATCGGAATATAATGGCGGCGCGGACGCGCCGCCCTTATAATTTTTACGGCATAGGTTAAGGCGGTAACATTAACCGGATAATTTTAGTAGACTGAATATGAGTGCAAAATGGGAAACAGTGAAAAGATAAAAAAATATTTCAGAACGAGAACGGTCTGCGACTGGATAGTATTGACGCTGCATTTTTTGCTTTTCGTCTATTTGGTCGGTTCGATTATTTACTTCGCGGTTAAGGGCAGAGGCAGGGACTGCGGAGTGTCGGCGGCGTATTTACTTGTGATACCCGTTTACTTTTTATTCGAGCGGTTTGTCCGCGTGAAGATACCGCTGTTCACCGCGGCGGTATTTATACTGTTTATCGCGTGGTGCTCGCTGGGCGCAAGCTTTAATTTTTATACCGTGATTCCATTCCTTGACGATATTCTTCACGGCGTGTGGGGCTTCGTATTTACCGTTATCGGCTTTACGCTGATTAAAGCAGCCACGGGCGAACCGGAAACAAAAAAATCTTTCGTAATATACGCGGTGTTCGGCTTTGCGTTCTGCTGTATGACTTCGGTGCTGTGGGAAATCTTCGAGTTTTCAACCGATATGCTTATGCCCTCGGTTGACCAGCAGGAGGATACGCTTGTAAGCTGTATTCACTCGTTTATACTGCACCCCGAATACGACCATCTGCACACCGAAATTATCGAAGGCATTGCGTACACCCAGCTTTACGACGCGGACGGCAACCTGCTGTATACGATAAACGGCGGCTACCTCGATCTGGGAATTATAGACACTATGTGCGACCTCATTTGCAGTTCGGTAGTATCCTTTGCCGTAAGCCTTGCGCTGATAATTGAAAAATGCGCGGGCAAAAAGGGAATTTATAAACTTATAATTCCGAGGCTCGTTCCGCGGAACAAGGAGCTTCCGAATAACGAAGAGTTATCTTTTAATTGCAATTAAAAAAGCGGAGCGGTTTAACCGCTCCGCTTTAATTTTTTTTATTTACGCTTTAATAAGCTTTTTAACTGCCGTCTGCATTTTTTCAAGCGCGGCTTCCGCGTCGCTCTTGTTGTTAGCCTTTACCGAGAAGTAAATTTTCAGTTTGGGTTCTGTACCCGAGGGACGGACGCATATAAAGCTGCCGTTTTCAAGCTCGTAGTAAACGCAGTTGGTGAGGGGAGAGCCGATTTCGGTCTTTTCACCTGTCGCAATATCGGTTTTGGTGTTCGAGGAGTAGTCGCGCACGGCAACTACACTGTAAATATCAAAGGAGTTTACGGGGCTGACTTTAAGTCCGTCAACGACCGCGTTCATATCCTTCATGGCGTTCAGTCCCTTGAAGGGGATTGAAATGTTGCAGTCCAGAACGTAGCCGTAGGTGTCGTAAATTTCCTGCAGGCGCTGGAACACGGTTTTGCCGATATGGGTGTAGTAGCAAACCATTTCGGCGCACAGCATTGAAGCAACGACGGCGTCTTTATCGCGCGCGTGCGTGCCGCGCAGGTATCCGCAGCTCTCTTCGAAGCCGAACACGTAGGTGTGGGAGTGGTCGCGCTCCCAAAGCTTTATTTTTTCGCCTATGAATTTAAAGCCGACGGGCACTTCGAAAAGTTCTACGCCGAATTTCTGGCAGATTGCCTTTGCCATACCCGTGGTTACGAACGATTTAACAACCGCAGCGTTTTCGGGCAGGGCTTCTTCTTCCTTAAGGCGGGTTAAAATGTAGTCCAGAAGGAGTATGCCCACCTGATTTCCCGAAAGGGCTTCAAACTCGCCTTCTTTGTTTTTAACCGCAACGCCGAGTCTGTCGCTGTCGGGGTCGGTGCCGAAAACTACGGTCGCGCCTATCTTGTTTGCAAGCGCAATACCCATTGAAAGGGTTTCCTTAAACTCGGGGTTGGGCACTTCCACGGTTGAAAAGTCGGTGTCCTTTTTGGTCTGCTCTTCAACGACCGAGGCGTGAATACCTGTCTTTTTAAGAATGGTGGTAACGGGAATATAGCCCGAGCCGTGAACGGGGGTGTAGACAAGCTTCAAATCCTTGCCGCACGCCTTTACCGCCTTTTTTGAAAGGGTAAGCTTTTTAAGCTCTTTGTAATATTTTTTATCCACCTTAGAGGGAACGGGTTTAATATACTTTTTAACCTGTTCGGCGGTGGGGGCTGCAACGCCCAGATAGTCCTCTATTTTCTGTATGTAGCCGACTACGACCTCGGTATCCTCGGGCGACATCTGCGCGCCGTCCTCGCCGTAGACCTTATATCCGTTGTACTGCTTGGGGTTGTGCGAAGCGGTTACCATAATTCCCGCAACCGTATTAAGGCACCTTACCGCAAATGACAGCATAGGCACGGGATGCACGTCGGAGAAGAGGTACGCCTTAATTCCGTTCGCCGCTAAAACTTCCGCCGCGGCTTTTGCAAACTCGTCGCTCTTTAAACGGGTGTCGTAAGAAATAACCACGCCGCGCGCCATATCAGCCTCGCCGCGGTTTTTGATAAACTCCGCAAGTCCCTGCGTTGCGCGCTTTACGGTGTAGACGTTCATCATATTCGTGCCGTAGCCGATGATGCCGCGCATACCCGCCGTGCCGAACTCAAGCTCCGCGCCGAAGCGGTACTCGATTTCTTCTTTATTATCTTTTAAGCTTTCAAGCTCTGATTTCCCTTCTTCATTGATACGGCTGTCGTTAAGCCAACCGTTGAAAATATCGATATAACTCATTTTTCCTCCCGAAAGTTAACATATCGTTTACCTATATATTATATAAAAAAAACTCCCCGTTGTAAATAGGGGAGTGTAAAAAAT
>JAIEAS010000163.1 GCA_029071285.1 Clostridia bacterium | reverse complement strand
GCATATCGTTTTCCATATCCTTTATGTAACCCTGAACGCCCGCGGAAATTGCAAGCACCATTGAAACGCCTATAATACCGATACTGCCCGCAATGGAAACCATCGCCGTCCTTGCGCCCTTGGATAAGAGGTTTTTCAGGGAAAGCATAAACGCCATTCCGAATGACATCGACGAACGCTTTTTACTGCCCTTGGATTTTTCGGGCTGCTCTTCGGCTTGAACTACTTCCGCCGCGTCCGTAACTTCTTCCTTTTTCTCTTCCTCATCGATTCCGTCAAACGGCTTGGTATCGCCGACGACAAGTCCGTCCAGAAGACGGATAATTCTTGTTGAATACTGCTCGGCAAGCTCGGGGTTGTGAGTAACCATTATTACGAGCCTGTCTTTTGAAATTTCTTTTAAAAGGTCCATTATCTGAACGGACGTCTTGGAGTCGAGCGCGCCCGTGGGTTCGTCCGCAAGCACGATTTCGGGGTCGTTTATAAGCGCGCGGGCTATCGCAACCCTCTGCGCCTGACCGCCCGAAAGCTGGTTGGGCTTGCACTTTATTTTGTCTCCAAGGCCAACCTTTTCCAACGCTTCGATAGCGCGGCGGCGGCGTTCCTCTTTGCTGACGCCCGCAATCATGAGCGCGAGCTCGACGTTCTGCAAAATGGTCTGGTGGGGAATTAAATGATAGCTCTGGAAAATGAAGCCTATCGAGTGGTTCCTATACGTGTCCCAGTCCCTGTCCTTGTACTGCTTGGTGCTTTTGCCGTTAATCAGAAGGTCGCCCGTAGTGTATTTGTCAAGACCGCCGATAATATTGAGCAAAGTCGTTTTGCCGCAGCCCGAAGCGCCGAGAATGGAAACAAACTCGTTTTTGCGGAAGCAAAGGCTTACGCCCTTCAGCGCGTGAACTGTTTCACCCGCGGTCTTGTATTCTTTTTTGATATCAAGTAAAGTTAACATTTTTACCTCTTAAATTTTCGCCGCGTTCAGTCTTGCAAGCGAGCGTTCTTTTCCGAGTATTCCCATAATCGTACATAAGTCGGGCGAGTTGGGCATACCGGTTATAGCTATTCTTAAAATTTCCGCAACGTCGGAAACGTTTCCTTTGTAATTTTCGGGGTGGGCCTTGTATTCGCTCATCTCTGCCGCAAAGCCGACTGCGGGCGCGATTGCCTTAACCTTTGCAAACCAGGCGGAATTGTCGTCCGCGGGGTCGTAGCTTAAAGCAAACTTTTCAAGCACGCAGTTCACCGTCTTTTTGTCGAAGCGGTAGTTATACTCGGGCGCAAAGGTATCGTCGAAGAAATAGTCGATAAGTCTTACGCCCTGCTCGGCGCGCTCGATATCCTTTCTGCGCTTTTTGCCGCCCACGCCCATAATCAGGGCAAGCACTTTTATAATATAATCTTTATCTTTGAAATGTGCCTTGTCTTTATCCGTGCCGAACTCGTCGACCCAGCCTTTCAGGAATTCGAAGCACTCCTCTTCCGAAAGCTTTGAAATTTCCGTGCGGGATAAATCGTTGAGTTTATCCAGATCGAAAAGTGCGCCGCTCTTGCCCATTTTTTCGATTCTGAATTTAAAGTTTCTGTAATCGGCGTCGGGGTTTTTGAGCGTCCACTCCTCGAAGTCGGAGTTTAAAATAGTCATCAGGTACTTTACTACCGCCTTGGGGAAGTAGCCCGCTTTTCTGTAATAGTCTAAAGAAAGCTCGGGGTCCTTGCGCTTTGAAAGCTTGCGCTTGGTGCCGCCGTCCATTTTCATAAGCGAGCATGTGTGCGCGTATCTCGGCGGCTTGAAGCCGAGAACTTTATGGAGCTCGATATGCACGGGCAGGCTCGACAGCCATTCCTCGCCGCGTATAACCAAAGTGGTGCGCATAAAGTGGTCGTCAATCGCGTGGGCGAAGTGATAAGTCGGTATTCCGTCCGATTTTAAAATTACTACGTCCTGATCGTTTTCGGTAACGGTAACCTCGCCCTTTATCGCGTCTTTGAACAAAATTTTGTTTTCGGTGCTGCCCTGCGATTTAAGGCGGATAACGTAGGGCTTGCCCGCCTTTACGTTTGCCTCAATCTGTTCGAAGGTGAGATTTCGGCACTTTGCGTATTTGCCGTAGTAGCCCGTTATAAGCTTTTGCGCGGTCTGCTCCTCGCGCACGGCGTTCAGCTCGTCCTCGGTGCAAAAACAGGGATACGCCAAGCCCTGTTCTATCAGACGCTTTGCAAACGCGCGGTAAATTTTTGCGCGCTGCCTCTGATAATAGGGACCGTAAATATTCAGGGGCGAGTTTATTTCCGCGCCCTCGTCAAAGTTAATTCCGAAGTATTTCAGCGAACGGATAACGCTTTCAACCGCGCCGTCCACTTTGCGTTTTTCGTCCGTGTCCTCGATTCTCAGATAAAACACGCCGTCAGTTGTGTGCGCCGCCCTTTCGTCCGCAAGCGCGGAGTACAGATTTCCGAGGTGGATAAAGCCCGTGGGCGAGGGTGCAAGACGGGTAACCTCTCCCTTCACGCCGCTGCGCTCGGGATAAATATTTTCATATTCCTCGGGAGGAAGAAGGTCGGTATCGGGAATTAAAATTTCAGCAAGTTTTTTCAAATCCATTTTGATATCCTCTTATTTTTTGCGCTTGATAAAACGCCTTAAAATGAACCAAAGTATTACGAGTATTTCAAACACCGCCGCCACTACGTACAAAAATTCTATTTTGTCGAACGGCTTAAAAGTAATTACGAATATATGAAGCATAACCGCGAGCGTCCATATTATCAGCGAGCAGGCAAGCATATTCGTAACGCGGTTGCCCCACATCGCCGAAAACACCGTTAAAACCACCGAACACGCGAACGGCGCAACCACGAACGCGAGAAAGGCGTAATCTTCGGTTTTCGGCACGAAGTAGAAAATCGTGAAAACTACCGTTGCGATAAACCACACGAGTCCCGCCGACAACAAGGTTATCAGAAACCGCTTTTTGCCGACGTTCATTCTCGGCTTTACGATATTTTCAACCGAGGCGGTGTTCACTATGTCGTCAACGGTAATTTCGTAAAGGCGTGCAAGCTGAATAAGCACCCTTAAATCGGGAATGGCTTCGCCCCTTTCCCACTTTGAAACCGCTTTATCCGAGTAATTAAGTTTTTCGGCAAGCTGTGCCTGCGTAAACCCTGCCTGCGTTCTCAGATGTACGAGATTTTTGGCAATAGTCTGCTTCAATGCGTCCATACTGAAATTGTACCATAAAGGAACAAAAAATACAAGCAAAAAGCAGAACTCTACTGTGAGTAGAGAGTGAAATTTTTATGGTAGAGTGCGTTAAATTTATAGTTTATAACCTTACGCAAATCGTGGAGGGCAAAATTGATAAATAGGTTGTATTTTCCGCCCAAATGAGCGATACTTATATTGTAGGCGGAAGTTTCATTTCGCCTTTACAGTAAACGGAGTAAATTTATGAATAAGTTTGATATATACGTTGATTCGGCGGCAAATCTTACGGATGAAATGGTTGCTTCAACCGGTATAAACGTAATTCCCTTTATATGCACGGTGAACGGCGAGGAAATGCCCGTATGGGAGAGCGGAACGCCCTTTGCCGCTATGGCGAAAAAGTTTTACGGCGAAATGCTCGCGGGCGCGGATATGAAAACCTCGCTCATCGGCGAGGCGCGTTTTGCGGAAGCCGTTACCCCCTCTCTGCAAGCTGGCAAAGACGTCCTTATAATCACTATGGCGGAGGGAATAAGCGGAACGCACGCTCAGGCGGTTGCGGCTAAGCTTTCGCTTGAAAAGGAATTCCCCAAAAATAAAATTATCGTCTGCGACAGCGCAAATGCATCCCTCGGCGAGGGACTTTTGGCGGTCAGCGTTGCAAAGCTTAGAGATATGGGCGAAAGCGTTGACGCCTGCGCAAAGTGGTTCGAGCAGAACAAATACAAAATGAATTCCTACGTTACGGTGCAGGATTTAAAATATCTTAAAAAGGGCGGCAGAATTTCAACTGCGCTTGCGGTTGCGGGCACTATTCTGAATATAAAGCCCATATTGAGGGCGGACGGCGGCAGCCCCGCAAAGCTTACTTTCTGGGCGAAAGAGCGCGGAAGAAAAAAGGCTTTCGATACCATTTTAAAGCAGTTTGACGAGCTTTGCGAACAGCCCGAAAACCAGACCGTGGCGATAACACACTGCGACTGCGAGGAAGAAGCGCAAAAGCTTGCCGAGCTTGTAAAAGAGCACGGCGCGCGCGACGTGGTTATCGAGTACTACGACCTCTGCACGGGTGCGCACGTAGGACCGGGAACGATTGCACTGTTTTTTATGGGTAAGGACAGAAGGCCGCAAGCCCTGCCCAAGCTTCAGAAGCGCGGAAAGGCCGCAACCCAAAAAGTTTAATTTAATCACACTCTCTTGAAAAGTTAGCCGCCCCGCGTTCATTCGTGAACGCGGGGCGGTGCTTTTTTAAATTTATTCAGTTTGCTATGTGCATCTGCATACCGCTGTAGTCAGTTTCAGCCATAAGACCTTCAAGGAATTGTTTAACTTCATACGGCTTTTTTATGTAGGTGGTTTTTATATCCCAGCCTCTGCCTACTTTGTCAATCAGAATATTTCCGTAGCCGAAAATTTTTCCGCCGAAGCTCTGATAAACCGAAACGCCTACGAGCGGAGTCATAACAGACAGCGACTCGTGCGTGGTAAAGATACCGCCCTTGACTATTATCTTATCCGTGTAAAACTGAATTCTTGATTTGGTCGCTTCAACGAAGGTAACTATAAGGGTGATTAATGCACCGACCGCAATCGCCAAAGCTACGACTCCGAGTATTGTAAAGAATATACCCTCGAAAACAAATCCTACGACTGCAAACAGTATGCCCGCAAGCAAAAACGGTATTGCAAGAAATCTTCTTTTGTAAGCAAATACCGAGCGCCTTGCTTCGTATAAAAGCTTGCTCTCCCTTTTAACGGGTACGCTTTTAACGGCAGTACCGTTCGCAACGGGTGCCGGGGCAGCGTCCGCAGCAGCGGCTTCGCCCTCCGCTTCCTTTATTAC
>JAIEAS010000162.1 GCA_029071285.1 Clostridia bacterium | reverse complement strand
CCCTATATCTTCGCTTGCAAAGCGCGTTACTCGCCTTGCAATATATAACGGATCTTCGCCCGCTTCCAGCATTCTCGCAAGCCAATAGACGGCGGCGTCGGGATCTGAATTGCGCATTGACTTATGCAAAGCGGAAATTAAGTTATAGTGTTCTTCGCCCGTTTTATCATATAAAAGTGACTTCTTTGAAGTGCATTGTTCGATTGTTTCCTGCGTTACGATCGCTTTATCTTCCGTAAGTTCGCCGTTGAGAACAGCCATTTCCAAAGTGGACAGCGCACTGCGTGCGTCGCCGTTTGCAAAGCTTGCAATCATTTCAAGGCACTCATCGGAAATTTCAACACTTTGCCTGCCGAATCCACGCTCATCCGTTACCGCGCGGCGCAAAAGCTGTACGAGTTCATCTGTTTTCAACGCTTGCAAAACGAAAACTTTACAACGCGAAAGCAACGCGCCGTTGACTTCAAACGACGGATTTTCGGTAGTTGCTCCGATTAAAATGATACTTCCTTTTTCGACAAAGGGGAGGAATGCGTCCTGCTGCGCCTTATTGAAGCGATGGATTTCATCTACGAATAGTATCGTCTTTTCACCGAATCGGCGCGACTTTTCCGCCTGTTCCATAACCTGCTTTATTTCTTTAATGCCGCTCGTTACCGCGGAAAAATCTATAAAATTCGCTTTCGTCCTATTTGCAATAATGCGGGCAAGAGTGGTTTTACCGACGCCCGGCGGTCCCCAAAAAATCATGGAACCGATTTTATCACCCTCTATCAGGCGTCGCAGCACTTTCCCTTTGCCGAGTAAATGTTTCTGTCCGCAGAACTCATCGATGGTCTGCGGACGCAGTCTTGCAGCAAGCGGCTGCATTTCATTGTTTTCAAAAAGGGTATGCTGTTCAAACATAATCACTCCAATCGAAAAATTAACTGTAAAAATTATTTCAATAGTTCTCTTTTTAAATTCAGATAGCAGGCATTACAGATTTCGCAATCTCTTAACGCTCTGTGTGATCCATCGGTTGCGATTCCGTAGTACTCGGCTATCGTTGTTTGCTTATGATTCGTTAATTGCGGCAACGCCTTTCTCGCAAGCCGCAAAGTATCAACGAAAGAATTGTCGAGTATAAGTCCGTTATGTATCCATAGATTATCGTACAAGAAATTTACGTCGAAGTTCACGTTATGCCCGATTAAAATATCTTTCCCGATAAAGCCGTAAAATTCTTGCATTGCTTCCACAATATCAGGCGCGTATTTTACCATTTCGTCCGTTATTCCTGTGAGGTTGGTAATATACCAATTTATCCGTCGGGTGGGCTTTATTAAGGTGGAAAAGCTGTCTTGTAACACTTCGTTGCGATATTTCAATGCGGATACTTCTATGATCTCGCATGTGCCCGAATCAAGTCCGTTCGTTTCTATATCTACGACGGTATAGTCACAGGGGAAAGCCAGTATACTTTGCCCCTTATATTTACGTTCCATTTTTACCTTCCTTTCCATAATCACGTTTCGGGGCGGCGGATGGGGTAGTTGATTTTGCAAATTCCGTTTCAAACTTTTCCGCATAATCAACGTATAGCTCTACGAGCTTTTCTGCGTTTTCTCCCAAACGGCTGATACAACGGCTTTCGATTTCTAAAAGTCCGCGTATAATGGGTGTTGCAAACGCCAATCCTTTTTCGGTAAGGTGAATATTCATCTCACGCTTATCTTTCGTGCCCTGCGTTTGCGTTATGATACCGGACCGCTTCAAGCTCATGCAAGTATTGTTTGCGGTCTGTTTCGTTAAACCCCATTCTCGGCAAATGGATTTTTGGGTACAGCCGTCGTTATTGTATGCCGTATACAGAACGGCAAGGACGTTATAGCTCAATCCGTGCCTTCTCGCCCATTCGATATATACCAGCCTTATCCGGGTGACGCTGATGCCGCCCATTATTTTTGTAAATCCGTAAGTATCCATAGCTTTATTATATCACGCCTCAAAAATAAATCAAGTAAACCGTTGACATTAGTCCAAATATGTACTATAATATCCGAAACTAGTCCATATTTTGACTAATTTGCAGGAGATTTCTTTTATGACTGAAAAAAAGAAACCGGCTATGACGGTAAAAAGAAAAACGGCAATTATCGTGCTTATTTGTATCGTCGCAGCATGTATCGCGTGCGCGCTTACAGGCGTTATCACATGGGCGGTAGTTTCAAAGGACAAAGGAAACGGTTTAGACGGCATCTGCATTGACGGCTGTGATATTCCCCGCTATGACGAAGACGGAAACGAAGTCTTTGCCGTCGTTTCGCCCGTGGGTTACTGCGACGTTGATATGATTGAGCAAGCGCCCCGTCTCGACACCCTCAGCAACAAGACGATTGCGCTCGTCGGCGGCAGCTTTATGGCATCGCCGACCCATTTTGAATTAAAGAGATGTATCGAAGAAGAATATGAAAACGTTACGATATATATGTTCAATCAAGTCGGCACGGCGGGAAACTTTGCAGTTCCCAGCAAAGGCGATTGTGGAAATTACGGAAACGCCAATACGCAGGTTCAAAGATTTCAGAACAAACTGAAAGAG
>JAIEAS010000161.1 GCA_029071285.1 Clostridia bacterium | reverse complement strand
CTATGAGAATTTTAAAAATCTTGCAGGCATAAATAATCTGTCAGAAGACGACCACGTTATAATTTTTTACAGCCAAAAGGCAAATTCATTATCCTTTGAAACACTAAAAGAAATTCAGCAATCAAAGGCAGCCATTGAATATAAGCTTGTAGACGTAGGAAGCCAAAACGCGCTTGATTTTCAATTGGGTTCTTATTTAGGTTATTTAATCAAACAACACGAAAACTCCGACTGTAAATTCTTTATCGTTGCAAAAGACAAGGGGTATTCCTTTATCTCTTCTTTTTGGAAAAAAGAAAAATCTATTGAAATTAAGCTCTTAAACGATTTAACAGGAAAAGCGCATACCGCCGTTGCAAAAAAGCCAAAATCTGATACTGATATCAAAAAATTATTGAAACAATCTAACGTTGGTTTAAACGATAATGAAATTAATGAAATTAGTGCAATAGTTTCCAAATATAAAACGACTCAGACAATAAACGGGTATCTGAATAAACTTCTTAAAGACAGTGCAAAAACAGGTGCAATATTAAAAATTATAAAGCCTCATATTAAAAAATAACGAAAAAGGAAAAGCTATGACTGAGCTTACGACATTGCAAAATATAGGAAAAGAAATTGCAATCAAACTGAAAAGCGTAGAAATCGACAGTGCGGAAAAGCTTATTGAAATCG
The DNA here is from genome assembly GCA_029071285.1 of Clostridia bacterium. GTDB lineage: Bacteria > Bacillota > Clostridia > Christensenellales > Borkfalkiaceae > Coproplasma. Next base: position 1,624 of record JAIEAS010000161.1, on the reverse strand, counting down.
GTTCAAAAGAGGCGTTTTTTAAACTGAAAACCGCTTATCCGCAAGTGTGTCTCGTACACCTATACGCATTGGAGGGCGCTATCCAGAACATAGATTTTAACTGCCTTACAAAAGAAACAAAAAAAGATTTAAAACTATTCGGCGACAGCCTTAAATAAAAATTATTAAAGCGGCGCGGACGATAGGTCCGCACCGCTTTTTGTATTTATTTCTTCTTTTCCGAGCGGCGTTTGTCGTTGATTATTTCAAGCGCCTTTTCGTCTATCAGGGTAATCCCCTCCTGCTTTGCAATTTCAACCATCTGGGTGAGCGCAGCCTTTAAAAATATCCTCGGAATTTTAGTGAGCCTTGCGCAAGCTTCGTCGGTAAATTTTACGTCGGGGTCGATTCTCGACGCGGCGTATTTGACGGAATTGACATCCCCTTCCTTCGCCTGAATTTTTTCGGGAATAGGCTTCGTAAATTTGGTGTACCAGAAATTAGTGCTGTCGCGATAGCCGTAGTCCACAGGCACCGACGGAAAGTTATTCTGCTTTACCCCGTTTATGATTGCGTCGTAATACTTTGGCTTCATTAAGATTTTGTCAACCTTCAAAATGAAGTGCGCACCGAACCGTGAAGTTATGCCGTTGAAATTTCTGTAAGGGGGCTCGTACCCCTCTAAGTTGCCCGCCTTGTTAAGGTAAGCGTCTTCAAGGCTGTCGTCCCATGTACATTCGAAAACCTGAAAAGCCGCGCTGACAATCTGAGGTCTGCCCTTTTCGATTGTGCTGTCCTGCAGAGTGAAAAGGCAGTTTTTCATCTTTTCCTCGGTACTGTCGCCGGGGAAACCAAGCCGCACCGCTTCTTTAAAATACTTCCTGTCGTCGGTTATAAAGTTGAGCGAAACTTTTTTGTTGCGCAGAATGTTTTGCGCGGTGTTCGAGCTGTTTCTGCACTCCAGAAGCATTGCGTAGTAATCTTTCCCCGCAACGTAGTAAGGGAAACACAGCGAGTATGCGCCGAGGTTGGTTTGTCCGTTCTCCGAAACCGTACCTACTAAAACGGTAGGCATTGGAAAGAACGCCGAGGTCTGGTAAAAGTTGTCCACTATCCTTAAATCTTTAAAATCTTTCATACCGATACTATAATATGCGCGTTGCGGTTTGGTCAATACCTGCCGAACGCGCTTTTACTCCTCTTCCTCGTCTTGCTCCTCGTCGTTCAGCTCTTCGAGCATCTTTGCGATATCTTCTTCAGAAAGCTCTTCCATACTCTCTTCGAGCTTGCCGTAAGCCAATTTGTCATGATGAATTGTCATAGCCAGATTTTAGCACAAGAAAATAAGACTGTCAATAAACCTGTTCAAAATCGTTTGACTGAAACGGGTTTTGAATATATAATATTACCGTACTGAGGCGTAGCGCAGTTGGTAGCGCGTATGGTTCGGGACCATAAGGTCGTGGGTTCAAATCCCGTCGCCTCAACCAAATGCGAAAGAGTTAGAACACTGCAAAACGGAATATATTTTCGTGAACGGTGTCGCAAGCTTCGTCGCATACCAATAAGCAAAAAGCACAAGGTTAAAAGCCTTGTGCTTTTTCTATTCTCCCACCCAGAGAACCCTCCCTATCATCATTAGGTG
>JAIEAS010000160.1 GCA_029071285.1 Clostridia bacterium | reverse complement strand
CGGCGGGCACGCAAATTATAGCAAGCTCGGCGCCCAATTTTTTGACTTCGCTCTCGACTTCGTCAACAGATAAAATTTTTCTGCCCGCAACCTCTTCTCCGATTTTTGAAGGGTCGCTGTCGAACGCGGCGTCAATTTCGATGCCGTAGTTGGCAAAATTTCCGTAGCTTAAAATCGCCCTGCCTAATGCTCCCACGCCGACGAGAACGGCGCAGCGTTTTCCGTTGCAGCAGAGATAATCTTCGAGTGCCTCTATAAGCTCGCGCGTAACGTAGCCGACGCGGGGCTTACCCACTGCCGAGGTGTACGCCAAATCCTTTCTCACAAGCACTTCGCCCATATCCAAGGCTTCTGCAATGGATTTTGAAGATACGAATTTTTCGGTATCGGACAGGCCCTTGAGATAGTTTAAATACACCGGCAGTCTTTGCAGTGATATAACGGGAATTTCCTTGTTCATGTCAGTCCTCTAAAAACAGCGCCGCCGCGCCGTAAACCCCCGCGCGGTTGCCGAGCGAGGCTATTTTCAAGGCGACGGGCGCGTGACCCGTACCGCCGAAAAGTTGTTTTTCGAATTTCTGTCTTAAGGGAACGAGCAGTCTTTCACCCTCGTTCGAAACTCCGCCGCCGAGCATAATAACCTGCGGACGGAAAATATTTGCAAGGTTCACAAGTCCGCACGCAAGGCGGTCGATATACCAGTCCACGACCTGTTTTGCGGAATAATCGCTGTCCATAAACCCGAACGCGGTCTTGCCCGAAACGGTGTCCGAGGTGCAGCTGGTCCACATCTTTGAACCCGCGTCCTCTTCCATAGCCCACTTGGTTCTGCGGATAAGCGCGGTCGCGGACGAATAAGCTTCAAAGCAGCCCCTTCTTCCGCAGGTGCACAAATCGCCGCCGCGCTCGATTACCATATGTCCTATTTCCGCGCCGGCGGATTTAAACCCTTCGTACAGCTTGCCGTCGATGACAATTCCGCCTCCGACGCCCGTACCCAGAGTTACTAATATACTGTCCTTAAAATGCTTGCCCGCGCCGAACTTCGCTTCGCCCAAAGCCGCGGCGTTTGCGTCGTTGGTGATTTTTACGGGAAGTCCCGTTTCGCGGGTAACCCGCTCGGATAAGGGATAATCTTTTAAATCGAGGTTGCCTGCAAAAACTACTTTGCCCTCGCGCGAGTCAATCATACCCGCGCAGCCTATGCCGATGCCTGCAATCTGCGCGCCGCCGCACTTTGCAATAAGTCCGCGCGTTAAAGTTGCAATGCTCTGGGCAACGTCGCCCATAACGGTAGGAACGCTGTCCTCCGCAATCATACCGCCGCTTTCGTCAATTACAGCGCCTTTTACGGTAGTACCGCCTACGTCAATTCCGATATAAAACAACCTTATCCCTCCGAAGTTAATTTATTTAAGTATACTCTTTTTAAATCGTTATGTCAATATCAATTTTAACCGTACCGGTTAATCGCGTATCTTAATTACTGCCATACTTGATTGACAT
>JAIEAS010000016.1 GCA_029071285.1 Clostridia bacterium | reverse complement strand
CGGCAAAAAAAATGGTGCCCGAAATTTTCGATTGCAAAGTTGAAATAGTAAAACTTACGCCCGACCCCGAGATGGTAAGACTAAAATTATTAGAGGATATCGAAAATAATTTCAGAGCTTTGTCCGTAACTATAAAAAAAGACGACGTTCAGGTTAAAAAGACGGATGCAGGGTTCGAGTACGTTATTTCCGTTTTGCCGTCTTTGGCGGACGACGGTATGTGTGAAGAAATCAGCGCACGGTTGAAGAAAAGCTTTTGCGGTGATTTTATTGGAAATGTCGTTAAAAGCAATGCGGAAGTACAGGATATAGTGGTTGAAGAGGACCACGAAAACGAAGACTATATTATGCCCGTGCGCTCGTTTGAAATTTCTGCCTTTTCCTTTTTAGAGGGTACGGAAAAGCAAACACGAGCTGTATATCTCAGCGATTTGAATTTTGAGAGTGAAAAGGTTGTCGTCTGCGGAAGAATCGAGGATATCCGCGAGCGCAGCTATAAAAATAAAAAGGATCAGGAAAAGCCTTATTATTCGTTTACTCTGAGTGACGAAACGGCTATGCACAGAATCACTTATTTCACAAGGGTAAAAAGCATAGATAAAATAAAAGCTTTAAAAATAGGCGACAGTATAGTGTGTACGGGCAAGGCCGAGATTTATAACGGAGATTTACGGTTTACCGCAAATACTATCGACTACGGAAAAGTTCCCGAAGGCTTTGTGCCCGAAAAGAGGGAATCGCGTCCCGTACCCAAATATTACAGCGTAATAAAGCCCCAACCCTACGTTGATATCCAGCAGACCGATATGTTTGCGGACAGGTCGGTGCCTGAATGTTTGAAGGGTAAAACGTTCGTCGTATTCGATTTGGAAACTACAGGTCTTAACTCCGCGCCGACGTCCGGCAGTATGGACAGGATTATTGAAATCGGCGCTTATAAAATTTGCGACGGCGTTATATGTGAAAGCTTTTCAACTTTTATAAATCCGCAGAAAAAGCTTTCCGAAGAGATTATAAGGCTTACCGGTATTACCGAAGAAATGGTTTCACCCGCACCGACTTACGAGCAGGTTATGCCCGACTTTTTCAAGTTCTGTGACGGCTCTATACTTGTAGGTCACAATATTACGGGTTTTGATTTTAAGTTTGTTGATTATTACTGTGCAAAACTCGGCTATATGTTTGAAAGAAAACTTATCGACACGATAAAACTGTCGCAAGAGGTTTTGCTATCTCTTTCAAACTATAAGCTCAATACGGTGGCGGACAGGTTCGGAATAGCGTTCAATCACCACAGGGCGGTAGACGATGCGCTTGTTACGGCAAAGATATTTATCGAACTTATCAAAATTAAAAAATCTTTGCCAAAATTGCAATAATAGTTGCTTTTTTTAAACCCGTATGTTATAATTTACTCAACCTTAATCGTTAAGTTAAGATTGAGTGCCTTGTCGGGCACTCAATACTTCTATAAGGGGTACGGTATGCAGTTTAAGCCCGTTGAAGAAATACGCGCATTCCTTGAAGGAATAGCCGCTTCTATGGATATCGAAATAGTTGACGTGGAGTTTGATAACCGCAGTTCAACTCTCACCGTTTTTATTGAAACGGAACAGGGAGTTGATTTAGACACCTGTGAAAAATTCCATAACGCGATTATGGACCCTATTGACGAGCTTGACCCTTCTTTCGGGGCGGCGTATACTCTCAACGTCTCGAGTCCGGGTCTTGACAGGCCTTTTAAAACCCAAAGAGATTTCGAGCGCAACCTTAACAAGGAAGTAGAGGTAAAGCTTTATGCGCCTTTGAAAGGTCAGAAGTTTTTGGAAGGCGTTTTAACCGCTTTTGACGAAAATTCCGTGACTGTTCTGATTAAACTGTCTGGTATAGACATCTCCGAGCCCTCGAGACGTAGAGG
>JAIEAS010000159.1 GCA_029071285.1 Clostridia bacterium | reverse complement strand
AAAGTACAAAAAAGTGTACTTTAATGGAATTTTTGGAAAACGGGGACTTTTTGGAAAAATCACTCGCCGTCATTGCGCTGAACTGCTTGCGTAGCAAGACCAAGCGTAGCACCCCACGCGTCATTGCGAGGGAGCAACGCGACCGCGGCAATCCAGACCGTACGCTCATTTTAAGAGCTTTGCTTCTGGATTGCTTCACTGCGTTCGCAATGACGAAGAGGCGGAATGACAAAAAGGGCAAAAAATCGTACCACGTTATCTGATTTTGCTAAAAGCAAATGAAAGAAAAAGGGAGCAAAAGCGGCGGCGCAAAATCTGAAAGGACAAGTGCGAATGTGGAATCCGCGCCGCCCGCTTTATCCCTAAATATAAGGAGAATGTATGAAAACAAAAAACAGAAATCTATTGACGGTAATACTTGCGTTACTGTGCGCCGTGTTGTTTGCGGTAGGCGTAAGCTTTGCATTACCCAAAAACAGCAAGCCGATAACGGCAAACGCCGCTGACGCGAAATCGGATATAAATCCAACTATTGATCCTATTACCCAAAAGAAACACAATGAAACAGGCGGGTGGATTGATGCCAACGCAGCTTACGGAAAAAATCCGGAAAGTGTTGCTTACGGCGATTTTAACGAAAAAGGAAACTTATCTATTTTGTGTTCGCCTAATCCAACTGCTCCTTATATTCAAATATCTAATACCAACTCTACTTTAGATATGGATATGGGGTTTGTTGAATTTTCAATGAACGTATTGGTACCTGCGGGCGCAAAGGTTACCGCTAAATATACTTTTAATATTAATTTGAGAAAAATAGCCGACGGCGACAAAGCAACTTCGCTTTTTAGCGCCGAATTCTATCACTTCGGCACGGGCAATGAAAGTGACGGCAAAAATCCGGAAGACACGTCAAAAATGTCTTTTTATCCTTCTAACAGTGTGCCTCACGCAAAATCACAAAGGAGGCTTGACGGCGGTACTCCGACGGATAAGGTTCCGTGTGTGCTTAAACCCAATACTTACGGTGAGTATAATAGTGATCACGGTGGTTTTACCTATTATGACGTAGCTACTTCAGCTACAAAAACAGAAAATTGTGTACCTGATCTTACGGCTGAGTATTCTACTGATGAAATTGTTTATAACAATACCTCTAACGAAACCAAAACGTATAAAGAATATTTCGGGTTTATGGCTTGTACTGGCATTGCAACCGGAGCGTGCCATATATTGGATGCCAGAGTAAATATAACGCCCCAAGTCAATTATGAAAAAGTGAACGTGCCCAGCTCGGACGCACCTTCAAAAACTTATTCGGGAGAAGCGCAGAACTTTACAATAAAGGACTATACCGAAAAAACCGAACTCATTAAAGTTGTAAGAAAAGATATTAAAGGTGTAGATACTACGCTTTATACAAAGACCGACGGCGGCGAGACCGGAACAAATCCCATTTCAGGCAATTCGTGTTCGTTTACCGAGGTTGGAAAGTACTCGCTGTATTTTAAACCGAAAAGCGCGCGCTGGAAGGATACGCTTGGCGAGGAAGAGAGAACGCTTGATTTATACGTATTGCCAAAGTTTATAAAAGTGCCGACGGTTGCAAACAACGATACAACTGGCAAAACTTACAACGGCGAAGAGCAGACTTTTAACGTAAGAGGCGCGGGTCCCAACGTTTTAGCCGCGGCGGACTGGAAAACTTATATAAATATTGATACGGACAAAGACGGCGTTTTGCCCGACGGCGTAACCGATAATAAAGACGGTACTCTCGGCGTAACCGACGTTGGTGATTACGACGTGAAGTTTACGCTTGTAAACGACGGCAATACCTGTTGGGACGACAAAACCGCAAGTTTCAGCGCAACCGCGTGGGTAACTTCCGATTGGGGCGGTGCGCGTACCGTTTCGCTGAAAATAAAAGCTGCAGAGCTTAAAATCGACAAGCTTGACGTTGATAAAAAATCCGGAGTTGAATGGAAGTGGTCGAGCGGCGAAAAAGCGACGGTTGATATTATTGTTTCGGGCTTCGTGCTTGAAGCACACGCAACCGAGGGCAGCGAAAGTAAAGTAACTTTAAACTATTATTATGTAGCTGACGGCGAGTCGGAAAAATACGTTTCGGCAACGAAGGAAGTTTACGACCCCGTTGCAAAAACAATAACCGCAACTGTGGAAATGCCTACGGATATTGCGAAGGGCAAATATACGTTCGGCGTTAAACCCGACGAAAGTACTGGCAGCGGCAAAAACTATTCTGTTGACAGCAAAACCGCAACCAAAAAGTTTACGGTGGAATCAAAGGACTTTGACCCTTCCGTACTGCTCTGGACTTATAACGAGGGCAACAAGGCAAGCGGAAAAACTCTGGCGCAGAACGGCAAGCTTGCTTATACGATTGACTCTACCGGCACCGTAATAACCTATGCACCGAAGATAGTGCTGAGCAATGACGACTACGATTATACCGATATGGTTGCGCTTGACGGAAGCTATTCGGGCGACGTAACCAAGTCGGCAACGGGCACTTATAAAACGGTTATTAAGCTGAAAATGCTTGACGCGAACAGCAAGTTTGTAAACAGCAAAAACGACGGCAATATCGTCGTCAGCGCGGACGGCAAGGGCGTTACTTTAACCTTGAACTGGGAAATCGAAAAGGGAACTTTCGACCTGTCAAAAGTAAAGTGGGAGTATTCGCTGGACGGCTCGAAGTGGACGGAGTACGACTCGGAAAAGCCCCCGCAGTATAACGACGGCAACTATATAACCGTGCGCATAAAGGCAAGCACTCTGCCTTCGGGTCTGACCCTTGACGAACTGTACGAGGGCAGTGAAGAGTACGACGTTGACAGTTATACCGCAACCGTTTCGGCTTCGGACTTGAAGTACAACACTTCTAACTTCAACGCGCCCGATGCAAGCAAGCTGAACCTTGACTGGAAGATTGTGAAGAAAAATCTTTTCACAAGCTTCAAAAACGTGAAGGAAACTTATTCAAACGCAAACGGCACTGGTTCGTTTATTCTGAAACAAGTCAACGTTGACGACGACTTTAAAGATTATATCGTCTATAAGTATTACGATAAGGACGGCAACGAAGTTTCGCTTGACGATATAAAGGACGACGCCGACCCCACGAAGGTTCAGAAGTATAAGGTTGAAGCGTATATTCACCCCGATTATGCTTCGAACTACGAGGTGAACAACAAGGAAAAAACGCCGGAGGATAACTTTGAAACGGGCAGCAAAAATAAGCTTGCAACCGCAACCATAGGCGGCAAGGACGGCACGACCGCGATTACCGCGGTATATGACGGCACCAACCATTTTGACAAAACCGTTATTAAGATAACGGGCGACGACAAAATGAACGTTACGGACTTCACCGTTAAATACTATAAGGGCACCAAGCCCGACGCGGACAACGAGCTCCCCGCGAACGAACTGCCCAAGGATGCGGGCGAGTACTGCGTGGAAATTATTCTCGGCACGACGGCGGCGAAGAAGTATATACTGGCTACCGACGTATTTACCGTAACGGTTGAGGCGCAGGGTATTGCCCTTCCCGTCCTCGGCGAAATGACATTCAACGGCAAAGAGCTGAACTTTGTTGACTACCTCTCGGGCGACAGCTGGAAGACCTACGGTCCCGCGGGAAAAGACATAATCAAGGTTGACGGCAAACTTTCCGACCGTAACGTCGGCGCGGGAAATTACGTAACTACTCTTACAATTACCGATACCAACTATAAGTGGATATATCCCGAAACGAAGGCGGTGGCTAAATACAGCCGCGCGAGCGAAGTTAAAGTTACGGGCGACGACGTTATCGCAACTTATAACTGGAATATTACCCCGCTTGTGGTTGACACCGCAAAAATGTGGAACAAGGGCAAGAGCGGCGCAACGCTGAATTTGCCTCAGAATATCCGCGACTTTATCGCGGGCGGCACGCTTGAAGTGGGATACAGATACTATGACAGCGACGGACAGTTTGTGGAAGAACCCGAGCTGAAGAGCGGCAAGTCGTTTAAGGTGGAAGCGGTGTTCAGCGGCGACGACGCCGAGAGGAATATCGTGTTCAAGACGGGCGACAACGAGTTCGGCGCGGTTTCAAAGGGTATAGATTATACCGTGCCCACGAGCGGCGCGGCGGTATTCTTCGGCAAGGTCAAAGACGCGCTTACAACAAGCTATGCGGGCTTGCCTCTCTGGGCTTGGTTGTTGATAGCTTTGGCGGTTTTGATACTGCTGATTATCATAATAGTAGTGGCGGTAAAGCGCAGAAAAACCAAGGAAGAGAAAGAGGAAATCAAAGCGCGCAAGGAAGAAGAGCGACTTCGCAAAGAGGAAGAAAAAGCGCGCCGCGAGGAAGAGCGCAGACTTCAGCAGGAACGCCTTGAAGAAGAACGTCGCTTACAACGCGAAAAACTCGAAGCGGAACGCGAGCTTGCAAAGGCAAAGCAGGAAGCCGAGCTTGAAAAGATACGCGCTCAAGCGCAAGCAGGACTTGCGGGCGCGGGTATGGCAAGTATGGCTATGGCACAGCCCCAGCAGCAGATACCCCCTCAGGCAATGCCTACGCCCGTACAGCAGGTGCAGAGCGTTGACAACGAGCTGCTAAAGGAAATGCGCCAACAGATGGCTGAACTGCGTGCAGACAACAAGGCAACTCAGGCACAGTTGCAGGCAATGCAGAATAATCAAAATGCACAGCAGCCTATGCAACCTATGTACCAGCAGATGCCTATGCCTCAGCCGCAGTATATGCCCCAGTATTACCAACAGCCTATGGGTATGCCTATGCCTAACTACGGCGGCGGCAACGATATGGCTTTGGCAAGAATGGAAGCACAGCTCAACGCAATGCAAGCAGAGCAACGTGCAAGGTATGACGCCGAACAGCGTATAGAGCTTGCGGCAATGCGTGCGGAATCGCACGTAGACCGCGACTCGCGCCACAGCGTAGACCTCGCAGCTATGCGCGAGCATATCAACGGTCATAACTACAACCGTATTCCCGACTACAGCCAGCAGTCGTACAATCAGCCCAACTCAATGGATATGATGGGTGCGCTCGTTGCGGCAACGTTACGCAATATGGCTAACGGCGAGCTTGCGGTAACGCAGTCCGTTCCCGAGCTTCCGCAGAAGACGGAAACGGCAGCACCCGCAGCGAAGTATCCTTCCGACGCGGTGATTACCACCACGACGACGGTTGATACCACCAAGAATAAACCGTTAAGGCGCGAAGAGGACGACGGAAGAATTTTCGACAGCGACGGCTTCTACGATACCTTTGAGTAATAAACGTTCCGTTTAATCGCATATCTTAATTACTTCCGTACTTGATTGACTAATCACTAATCAAACTTAAACCGACGCCGCCCGAGCCTTTTGGCTCGGGCGGCTTATTGTTGCATTATGGCGTAAAAATATATAAAAATTTCTCGGTTACGCAGCGATTCACTATAAATGAC
>JAIEAS010000158.1 GCA_029071285.1 Clostridia bacterium | reverse complement strand
TCTCGTGGGCTCGGAGATGTGTAGAAGAGAGAGTACCCGATTCGAGCTACGTTGCGCAGTTTATTTCAAGAAAGCCGAAGTCGCTCTTCAAGCGCAACGGCACGAGCGAGAAGCCCGATATTTTCTGCGCAAAAATCTGCGAGGGAAGGGTGGGGCTTATAGTGGACGGCTCGCCCATTGCGCTGACAGTGCCCTATATGCTCACCGAGGATTTGCAGGCGGCGGAGGACTATTACGCAAATTCTTACCGCTCGACGATTATCAGAATTCTACGCGTTATGGCAATGATTGCGGGAATGTTTCTGCCCGCGATGTATATCTCGGCACAGCTTTTCAAAATTCAGCTGATACCTTTTCAGCTTCTTTTGAAAATTTCAAGCTCGATTTCAAGCCTGCCCCTCTCGCCCAGCGTAGAGATGTTTCTGACTCTGTTCGTCTTAGAGGTTTTAAACGAAGCCTCTATCCGAATGCCGAAGTACGTCGGACTTGCGCTGTCGGTAGTGGGCGCGCTGGTTCTGGGCGATACGGCGGTAAAGGCGGGCATAATTTCCACCCCCGCGATAATTATAATCGCGTTCTCGGCAATCTGCCTTTACACAACGCCCGATCTGGTTGAAACGACGGCTACCCTGCGCTGGATTCTTCTGATTATTGCGGGCAGTATAGGACCGTTCGGCGTTATGCTGTTTACTTCGTTTATAATCTGCTATCTCGTAACCGAGCAGGCTTACGGCGCGCCTCTGCTTGCGCCGTTTGCACCCATTGTTAAAAGCGATTTGTACGACAGTATGATAAAGGCGAATCTGTCCAATATGAAAGACCGACCGCGGTCTTACGTTACGCGCGACAAAGTGAGGTATAAGGCAAAATGAAAATTTGTACAAGACAGATATGTTTTATAATGCTCGCCTATACGGTGATGTCTAAAATTCTCATTTATCCCACCGCTTTAAGTTCGGTATGCGGCAGGGACTTGTGGTTTCCCGCCCTCTTAAGCTTCGCCGTGCAGGCGTTAGTGGTGTGGGCGATAAGCTTCCTTTGCTCGCGCACGGACAAGACCTTTTTCGAGCTTATCGAAGGAACGCTCGGCAATATCTGCGCAAGAATAATCTACGGCTTATTCGGCTTGTTCTTTATCCTCGCGGCGATTATGCCTATAAGCGAGCAGAAGCTTTACGTGCACGCAATTTTCTACGACACCGTGCCGTCCCTTCTGGTGTTTTTGCCTTTCTTTGCATTTTCGGTATACGCCGCAAGCAAAAAGCTCACCAACGTAGGAAGAGCGGCGGATATATGCCTGCCGATATTTATACTTTCGCTCGTGTTCATTTTCATAATGTCGCTCTGGGAAGTGAAGTGGGACAACCTTTTGCCCGTCTTGAAAACGCCCGTCAAAAAACTTTTCGGCGGCTCGCTTTCAACCGCTTATCTGTTTTTCGAGCCCTGCTGGCTTTTAATGTTTATGGGACACTTCAAATACAAGAAGTGGGACGCGGCAAAAATCACCGCATCCTACGTCGGCGGCGGACTTATAGTGCTGTTTTTCCTTTTCGTGTTCTACGGAATTTACGGTGAAATTTCGGTAATGAGGCAGTTTGCCGTTTCAAAAATTTCACTGTTCTTCCCCGCGATTGAAATGCTGGGACGAATAGATTTAGTCGCGCTGTATATCCTTGAAATCGTTATGCTGTTTGCGCTCGTTCTTAATATTCAGCTTGCGGTTCACTGTCTGGTTAAATGCACGGGCTGGCAGAACACGCCCGCGCTGTCGTGCATAGTCAACGGAATTCTGCTCGTGCTCACGATAGTTCTGGATAACAAGTACACCGCTATGAACGGCGTGTTCGGCAAATGGCTGTGGATTGTGTTCCTGCTGTTCGCAACAATAATTCCCATTCTTAGCTGGACTATGAAGCGAAGGAGGGCGAAATGAAAAAAATCGAAAGGCTTTCCGTTATAATTTACTGGGCGATAATGATTGCCCTTCTGGCGCTGTTTTTCACCAACGACTTCGGACTTACCGATATCCGCAAGACCTCGATTATAGTCGCGGTCGGCGTTGATATCGAGGGGGAAGAGGTTCAGGTAACCGCGCAGCTCGCGGTGCCCCAGCCCTCGGAAAACGGCGACAATATTCAGTACACGCAGGTTCAGGGCAGCGGACTTACCGTTGCCGACGCGCTGAACGAAATAAATTCGAAGACGGGCTTTTACCCCAAGCTTCTGTTCTGTAAATTAATTTTAATCGGCGAGGAGTGCCAAAAAGAAGGGCTGTTTAAAGTGCTGAGCTGTTTTTACAGGCGCAACTATTCAGAGCTGACCGCGCTCGTCGCTATGTGTCAGGGCAAGGCTTCGGATATGCTTGCAATGCCCGCGACGGTTGACCCCGAAACTTCGTCGGCGATACAGCAGGTTCTTTCGGAAGAGCTTGAAAAGTCGGCAAACGTATCTTCCGCAAATTTAAAGGACATTGCCGAAACCAACTTCTCAAAGAGCGCGGCGTGCTATATGCCCTATATCGAGGCGAATAAACCCGGCACCAGCGAGAGCGGCGGCGACGGCGAAGGCGTCGGAGGCGACCCCGCAGGCGGAGGCGGCGGACAAAGCGGCGGCTCGGGCGGAGGCTCGTCCGGCGGAAGCGGCGGTTCGGGCGGAGGTCAGAGCAGCGACACGGGCGGCGGAAAGGAACAGGTAGAGTTCACCGCAAGAAGAACGGTTTACTTTGCAGACGGCAAGTTTGCGGGAATTCTGGACGAAAGCCAGTCGTTCGCGCTCAACATTCTTCAGAACGATATCCGCCTTGCGGTTCTGCCCTTCGACGCGGAAGGAACGCACTATACGATAGGTATGAAAAACGCGAAGGGCGACATAAAGCTCAAAGTCAAAAACGGCACGCCCGAGCTGACTTTAAGCTTCAAGGCAAAGGCGCAGATTCAGGGACGGCGGGGAACTCTCGACCCTAAGAGCGTACCCCTTGACGACGCGGTGAAAAAGAGCGTTTTGGACGGCGCGAAGACCGAGATTGAAAACAGATTTGAAAACCTCGTAAAAGTCTGCGCCGAAACGAACTGCGACCTCTTGGGCGCGAAAAACCTTTTGTATAAGTTCAACAGCAAATACTACGAGGCGTTCAACAAAGATATTCTCACCCGAATGAAGGTCAACTACAAAGTAGATATCCAAAGCATAAATTAAAATAAATCCCGCCCGTGCAAACGGTCGGGATTTTTTGATACTTGACTATAATAAGACTTCGGTTTATAATAATACCGAGGTTAAGCTATGAAAAAAGCATCATTCTTAATTGCGTTTATAATTTCATTGACCATCGTGTTGTCGTGCTTTTCCGCTTGTAACGTTGGCGGTTATAAAGTAAGATATGAAACCGACGGAAACGGAACAATACAAGGAAAAGCTGTCCAAACCCTGAATGCGGGCGAGGAAACCTCGGAAGTTACCGCAATTCCTGACGAGGGTTATCAATTCGTAAAATGGTCTGACGAAAGCAGAAACGCAACGCGTTCGGATAAATTAAAATATAATGATTTAATTTTCACTGCGTATTTTGAAAAATGTAAGTACAGCGTGAAGTATTCGTCGTCAGGCGATGGAAAAATAGAGGGTATCACAGAGCAAACTGTAGAATACGGCAGAGATGCTGCGGCTGTCACGGCGGTACCATTATCAGGTTGCCGATTTATAAAATGGTCGGACGGCAGTACTGATCCCGTAAGAAGGGACACAAATATAAAGGATAATATTACAGTTACTGCCGAATTTGAGAGGGAATGCTACGATAAATATACTGTAACGTATTTAACCGACGGCAACGGCACGATAAAAGGGCAAGCAAGTCAACAGGTTTTAGTTGGTGCGGACACAGAGGAAGTTATAGCAGTACCTAATAAGGACTGTGTGTTCGTGAAGTGGTCGGACGGCGTTACTACTGTTGGAAGACAAGATTATAGTATTACCGAAAGTAAAACGGTAACAGCGCAATTCAGATGTTTACGCGCTACGTACAAACTTGACTACAAATTAGGCAAAACTGAGTCGGATATAACCGAATATACCTTTACCGACGCAGGATTTGAAACGGTAGATTTCCCCGTGCCTGTAAGAGAGCATTTCACTTTCGGCGGGTGGTATTTAGGTGATAATCAGGTGACCGATGAAAACGGAACAATGGTTGTCGGCAAGGAGCTTTTAAAAACCGGTGAGCGGGAAATATATGCAAAATGGACTGCAAACGAAAACTATACCTATAAAGTTTTAATGGTTTATGCCACAGAGATTGACGCGACGTTGCCGTCCGTAAAAGGTAACGGTAACCTTGACGTTTATTACCAGATGTCAGATTTCGATATAGAAATCTGTAAAACCGTAACCAGACAAATGCGCAGCTATCTGAACGATATGCTTGACGGATTGGTTACGTTTGAAATTGACGAGTATTTCACGACAGTGCCTGTTAGAGCTGATAGTTTTTACAAAGGTCAAGCAAATAACTATATTTTTGCCGAAAATATACCCGAGATAGTTAATTTAGGAATTCATGGAGAATATCAAAGTATATTGACCGTATTCTGTATGAATGACTATGCCTATGAATTTCGAATAGCTTCTGGTCTTGGAGGTGAAAAATACGGTACAGTTTATCTGGAGTCGGTTTATGATGAGAATCTACTGAACAACGACCCGTTAGAAGACATTTTGGATATCAATTATTGGAGATGGAATTCTATTATAGAGCCGTTTATACATGAGTTAATTCACACGATAGAGTTACGGATAGGTGCTTATTCTTATCATTCAGTAGTTTCGGAATATGGACGAAATGGTAATAATGATTTAGATTTGTCTGTTGAAAAGCTTTATTTGCTTAATCAGGCATTAGTTGAAGCTGGGCAAGTTGGAATACCTTATGAATTTTGGAAAGGTGAATTGGAGCTGAAACCTGCAGATTAAAAATATATTACCGATATAAAAAAAGGCAAAAATATTTTTGCCTTTTTTATTTTTTCGCGGAAAAAGTGAAAGCGGAAAATTTCAATATAAGACGGCGTTTTATTATGTTTTGAAAAAAAGTTGAAAATATACGCTTTTAATG
>JAIEAS010000157.1 GCA_029071285.1 Clostridia bacterium | reverse complement strand
ATACCGCTAGCAAAACTTGCCGTTGAAGAAACCGGCATGGGCGTAGTAGAGGATAAGGTTATAAAAAACCACTATGCCGCAGAGTACATTTACAATAAGTACAAAGGCGTTAAAACCTGCGGCGTGATAGAGGAAGATAAAGCTTACGGAATTAAAAAAATTGTTGAGCCTATCGGCGTTATCGGCGCGGTAATTCCGACTACGAATCCCACGTCTACGGCAATTTTTAAGACGCTTATTTGTCTTAAAACGCGCAACGGCTGTATAATAAGCCCGCACCCGCGCGCAAAAAATTCTACGATTGCAGCCGCTAAAATAATTTACGAAGCCGCTGTAAAAGCGGGCGCGCCCGAAGGAATTATAAGCTGGGTTGATGTGCCTACGCTTGAGATCAGCAACGTTTTAATGAAGGAAGTGGATACTATTCTTGCGACGGGCGGACCGGGTATGGTTAAAGCGGCGTATTCAAGCGGAAAACCCGCAATCGGTGTCGGCGCAGGTAATACGCCGGCGGTTATTGACGAGAGCGCGGATATTCTGCTTGCCGTCAACTCAATAATTCATTCAAAGACCTTTGATAACGGAATGATTTGCGCGTCCGAGCAGTCGGTTATCGTCGATAACAAAATCTATAACAAAGTGAAGAAAGAGTTTATGGAGCGCGGTTGCTATTTTCTGAATGAAGAGGAGTGTGAGAAAGTAAGAAAAACTATTATCATAAACGGCTCGCTCAATGCTAAAATCGTTGGTCAGTCCGCTTATAAAATCGCGCAACTTTCCGGTATCGAGGTTCCTCAGACAACAAAAATACTGATAGGTGAAGTTGAGTCGGTAGATATTTCCGAAGAGTTCGCTCACGAAAAGCTTTCGCCAGTTCTGGCAATGTATCGTGCAGATAATTTTGACGACGCTTTAAATAAAGCGGAAAAGCTGGTAAACGACGGCGGTATAGGGCACACCTCGTCGCTGTACGTAAACCTGACTACTGCGCAGGAAAAAATTACGAAATTTTCCGAACGGATGAAGACCTGCCGTATTCTTATAAATACTCCGTCGTCGCAGGGCGGAATCGGCGATTTGTACAACTTTAAACTTGCGCCGTCGCTCACGTTGGGTTGCGGCAGTTGGGGCGGAAACTCCGTTTCCGAAAACGTAGGAATTAATCATTTGCTGAATATCAAAACAGTTGCGGAAAGGAGAGAAAATATGCTGTGGTTCAGAGCGCCTCAAAAGGTTTATATAAAAAAGGGTTGTTTGCCCGTTGCGCTTGACGAATTGAAAGACGTTTTAGGCAAAAAGAGGGCGTTTATCGTAACCGATAAATTCCTTTATGAAAACGGTTTTACTAAGTGTATTACGGATAAGCTTGACGAAATCGGTATTTCGCATAGTACTTTCTTTAACGTAGAACCCGATCCTACACTCGCCTGCGCATTGGAAGGTACAAAGCAAATGAACGCATTTACGCCCGATACCATTATTGCGTTGGGCGGCGGCAGTGCAATGGATGTAGCCAAAATTATGTGGGTTATGTACGAGCATCCCGAAGCTGATTTTATGGATATGGCTATGCGCTTTATCGATATAAGAAAGAGGGTTTACACGTTCCCGAAAATGGGCGAAAAGGCATACTTTATTGCAATTCCCACGTCGGCGGGCACCGGCTCGGAAGTTACGCCCTTTGCGGTAATTACCGACGAAAAGACGGGAGTAAAATATCCGCTTGCGGATTACGAGCTTATGCCCAATATGGCGATTGTTGATACAGATTTGCATATGTCGGCACCCAGGGGACTTACTGCGGCTTCGGGTATAGACGCGGTAACTCATGCGCTGGAAGCTTACGTATCGATGCTTGCAACCGACTATACCGACGGACTTGCGCTTCAAGCTTTGAAAGTTATATTTAAATATTTACCTGCCGCATACGAAAACGGTCAGACCGATGTTGAAGCGCGTGAAAAAATGGCAAACGCCGCAACTATGGCGGGTATGGCTTTTGCAAATGCTTTTCTCGGCGTATGCCACAGTATGGCGCACAAGCTCGGCGCGTTTCATCATCTTCCGCACGGTGTTGCTAACGCGCTTATGATTGATGAGGTAATAAAATTCAACTCGTCGGAAGCTCCTGCAAAAATGGGAACTTTCAGTCAGTACGACCACCCCAAGACCAAACGCAGATATGCCGAAGTTGCCGAGTCGCTGGGATTGAGCGGCAAAAACGACGACGAGAAAGTTAAAAATTTAATTAAGTCCATTGACGAATTAAAAGTTAAGATAGGTATTAAAAAGTCTATAAAAGATTACGGCGTTGACGAAAAAGATTTTTTGGATAGACTTGACGAAATGGTTGAGCAGGCGTTCGACGACCAGTGCACTGGCGCAAACCCCAGATATCCGTTAATGAGCGAAATAAAGCAGATGTATCTCAATGCGTACTACGGTAAATAATAAGGAGGAATTTATGAACGGCAAAAAAATATTTTCAAGAGAAGATAAAGAGATTTACAGGGACGGCGATAAACTTATCAAAGTTTTCAGCGAGAATTATTCCAAGTCGAATATTTTAAACGAAGCCTTAAATCACGCAAGAGTTGAAGAAACCGACTTGAATATTTCAAAGCTGCAAGCGGTGCAATTTGTCGACGGCAAGTGGGCAATTGTGCTTGATTACGTCGAGGGCAAAACCTTGCAGCAGCTTATGGA
>JAIEAS010000156.1 GCA_029071285.1 Clostridia bacterium | reverse complement strand
CCGTGAAAAGTATGTACGGCAATGCTCTGCAAGTGTTTAACATTTTTCTTGCAAAGCTATCGTCTACAGGTTCTTTTAGCGGCGGAGTGATTTCAAAAAAGTGTCCGCATTCGGCGCAAAAATTTGCTCCTCCTTTCGATACCGTTTTGCATTTCGGGCAAGTTTTGTCTGCCAGCCACTTCGTACCGCAGTCGGGGCAGAATCTGGTTTCAAATTCCGTTCCGCAGTTTGAACATTTGTGCATTGTGTTACCTCCGTAAAATAAAAAAGTGTGTTCCCGAATTTCGGAAACACACGCATGGTATCTCCAAGATTCGTTACCACACCAATCTTTTTGAATAATTTCCCACAGAGAAATGAGAGATACACAATGCCAAGATTGTGCTCTCTGTCGAAAATTATTCAGATGGTGTGGTAATTGCAGTATAGCACATTGCAAAGGGTTTTGCAAGCGGTTGTAAAAATATTTTTCCGTGTTCGGTTTCGCATTCCTCTGCGGAATTTTTCATATAATGGAATATGAACTTTTTACACGGATCAAGAAAAACTTTTTTTGCGGCAATCGCTATCTTCACCGCAATTGTCTGCGTGTTTGTGGGCATTATGTGGTGGTGCGGTAGATCTTACGCGAGGGTGTCACTCTCGCAGGCATACTGGTTTTTGGTGCGCGAATGCGAGGAGGCAACTTCCGCGGCAGTCGTTGCGAATACATATCTTTCGGGCGGGGCGGGGTACTTAATCGAAGCGAACGGCGAGCAGAGCGTCGTGCTCGCGTGCTATTATTCGGAAGTCTCGGCAGAGGCGGTCAAACGCACCATGGAGAGCAAGGGGGTAGAGACGCACGTCGTCAAATACGCGCCCGATGATTTCGAACTGAGCGGTAAAACCGCCGCGCTTGAAAATCTAATCGTTTCCAATGCGGACACTGCCGATACCTGCGCGAAAATTCTTTACGATACGGCGAACGGTTTAGAACGCACGCAAATTTCGCAGGAAGAGGCGCGGGCGGCGGTGCGCGGCGTTATCAACTCGTTGAGCGGGCTCCTCGAAGGCAATACGGACGGCGCGTTCGCGCTGTGGAACACCGTGCTCACAGGTGCACAGCGGCGCGGAAAAGAGATTGCGAGCGGCATTCTGTTTGCCAAGGATTTGCGTTACCTGCAAGTGCAGCTCTGCTACGCAGTGGCGAATATGGGCGAATATTTTTAAGAAGCCCTTGTCAAACACGCGCAATTCGGATATAATAAGGGTATGAACTGCCTGTTTCTCTACAACCCGAATAGCGGAAAAGGAAAGCTGAAAAAGAAGATTTCCTACGTTCGCCGCCACTTGGAAGAAAAATTCGAGCGCGTCGATATTGTGGAGACGAAGTCCGCGGAGGATATGGAGGCGCACGCCCGCGACGGTGCGGAGCGCTACGACGTCATTCTTTTTTCGGGCGGCGACGGCACGTTCAACAACGTTTTAACGGGTATCGGAGACCGTAAAATTCCACTCGGGTATATTCCGAGCGGTACGACGAACGATATCGCCCATTCCGTCGGGATTCCGCGGAGCGTAAAGGGCGCGTTGAAGGTGATACTCGCGGGGCACAGTGCGCCGCTCGATTGCCTGCGCGTAAATGATACGCACTACGTTATGTACATCGCGGCGGCGGGTGCGTTTACCGAGGTGACTTATAATACGCCGCAGAAGTCCAAAAAGCTGTTCGGACGGATTGCGTACGCGGTACAGGGATTGAAGAAGAACATGAAGTTCAAGGTCTTTCCCGTGCGCTGTCATTGCGGCGGGCAGGTGAGCGAATCGCACGGCGTGCTTGTGTTCGTTGTCAACGGGAAATGGGTTGCGGGAATGCCCGTCAATAAGAAGGGCAGCATGACGGACGGCAGGCTCGAAGTTGCCGTTGTCAAGCAGGTGAAGCGTCCAAACGTATTTCAGCGGCTCGGGAAGTATTTTTCTGTTGCGGCGGTGATGCTGTTCGGTGTGCGGGTTAAGAAGCGCGACGTAGAATTTATGCGCGGCGACAGCGTTCTGATTGAGACCTCGGACGACGTCGTCTGGGATTTTGACGGCGAGGAGGGACCGCGTGGGAACGTTGACATCCGTCTTTTGCGCGGGCATGTGAATCTGTTTGTGCCGAAAAATAAAAAATTGTAAAATAAACGGAAAAAATGCTTGCATTTTGCCGCTGATTTTCATATAATAAGAAAGCTATCGGATATATGCTTCTGTGGCTCAGTCGGTAGAGCGATTGATTCGTAATCAATAGGTCGCCGGTTCAAGTCCGGCCAGAAGCTCCAAAAAAATAACACCCTTGTGAAGGGTGTTATTTTTTTATCACAGCGACAGACTAAGATGGATTTGAACGTGATAGATGATTGACTTGACGATTTATGGTTTAAACGCTATAATCTTATCAATAAGATTTACAATTTTAGGAGCACAGAATGACTAAATACGGCAAAGACTGTGGAGAGGGGCAAGACCTTGAAAAGTTTTTTCTGCAATGTGGTGTAAAAACTGAATATCTTGACGGGATACAAGCTCCACAAGAATTTCGTTTTAACTTTTCAGGAGGTTATTACACCGATAGCGCATTAGATAAAGCAATGCAACTGTTGAAAAATAAAGGCGGTTACCGTTACGAGATAAATAGAAAC
>JAIEAS010000155.1 GCA_029071285.1 Clostridia bacterium | reverse complement strand
ATATGTGTTTAAGAGAGAGACTAAACAAAGCTTTGTCTTCATCCGTAAAGTCTTGACGGAATATTTGAGCATCAATAAATTTCTGTACATTATAAAGCTCAAGAACATCATTAATATTGTTATATGTTCTTGTGTGGGTTAATTTTTTTAACACGGATAATGACTTCTCAAGCATAAACCCATTAATCATATCCGTTTTACTATAAAATCTAACTCTTTCTTTCACAAAGTTACTTCCTTTGTATTGTTTTATATTTAACCATTGAACTCAATATGTTCTTTATATTAGTCATTATTCTGTTCTTCCAATAAGCGTAAAAGTGTATCTTTTAATCTTGCATTTGCAGGGGACGAAGGGTCGAAGCACATATCCACAAATTCTTTTAATTGTGGATTGCCTTTAAGCGACTGCGGAACGCACTCATAAAGTTTGCCTTGTGGATTGTCCGTTCTGCCCAATAAATAATCGCACGACACGTCAAAATAATCAGCATACTGAATAAGCACTCCGTATGCAGGAGTGTTGATTGCCGTTTCGTAACGAGCAATCAACGGCTGCTTTACAGCAAGCTCTTTGGATAACTTTGCTTGAGATAGCTTTGCCGCTTCCCGTAAACCTTTTAATCGTTTTGCTATTAACTCTTTATCTACCATAAGCACCTCTTTATATTTTTACTATTATACACTAAACCGCATCACAAGTCAATAACTTTTCAAAAATGTATTTATACGATTTTGTTATTGTGTTGTTGTGAGCAATATGCGTTCGACAAAATAAGTCATAAATACTTTTGACGTGTCCCGTAAACGGTACACATTAATGTTGCAATAATTTGTAGTCTATGATATAATGCACACTACCACAATGCAAGTTGTGGCAGTGTACCCTTTTAGGGTAGTGTTCCGCGATGAGCAAAGCTCATAGAATGCGGAAGGTTTTGGGCGGCATAACCGCCCGTGCCTTAGCTTACGAATAAAGCGTAAGTTTTTTAAACCTACGCAAAATTCGTGGGCCGTGATAGGCTTTTATTGTCGTACAGTTTTACGGCAATAATGTGTGCGGCCGGAGTTATCCGAAATCTCTTTGAGAGTGCAAAAGTCGGATAGCGTTGATGGTTTATTTTGTGTTACAGTTTTTCCGATAAGTAACACGCTAACTTAATAGAATGGCTAACCACCATAGGGCAACTAGAAGTTGCTAAATACGGTTGAAGTCGGTGATTACGTTAAATGTATCAGCGGCTTTTTTATGTCCTTTTTGCTATCTACCACCTTCCACGTGGACAAGATAAATAAAACAATACGGAGGAAATCATTATGACTATCAGACCACCATAGTACCGTTTATCGGTATGGCGAGGTACGCAAGTGGCAAGCCACTTGCCACGCTTGCGCTTGCCTCGTTAGGGGAAATTCTTTCCCCTAAAACCCTTTTGTTTGCCGGCGGACGAAAATATTAGGAGGAAAAAACTATCGAAAAGAAAGTAAACAGAGCAAGACCGTATGCCTACTCTTTCAGATTGTCAGAAGAAGAAAAACACGTGTTAGACGAGAAAGTAACGGCAAGCGGGATGAACAGAACGGACTACATTATAAGGGCATTATCGGATAAACCTATCATCAGTATCACAAGCGGAAACGAGATTTTGGCGGAGTTGAAACGGCAAGGAAATAATTTAAATCAAGCTGTTAAGAACAACTACTTCGGGGACATAACCGAGCAAGAGTTGTTAGCCGTTGTGGACGAGTGTAAGCGAGTTTACCGCAAGCTGTCTGCCGCTATCGGGGGAAGTTAGTAATGCCGTTATTCAAAGGATTATCAAGCAAGAGTACACCGAAAAAAGCAATAGACTACATAACACACGAAGACAAGGCGGCATTCGTAAGCGTAAGAAATCTATTTGAGGACGAGGATTATGCCGAGCAGTTTGCGGATACTATGCGACGATTCGGGAAAGGCAAAAAGTTCGATGAGCGCAAGTATTATCACTTCAAGTTATCGTGCGCTCGGAAAGATAACGTAAGCCCCGAACAAGCGCATTTGTACGCCGAAGAACTTGCGGCTATTTTGTTCCCCGACGACGAGTGCGTTATAGCGACTCACACCGACACAAAGACGGTACATAGTCATATTATCGTAAACGCAGTAAATCCGATTACAGGTAAGAAGTTGAGATTTACGAAAAGCGATTACACGGAAATGAAAGACGAGGCCAACCGTTTGGGTAGTGAGTTCGGGTACACGCAAACGGACTTCCGTAAGAAAGCGCAAAACAAGCGAACGACGCAAGAAAGCCATATCATTCTAAAAGGCAGCACGTCGTGGAAAGAAGATTTGCGAGAAGTCATAGAAGAAGCGAAACGCAGTTCGACCACGCAGGAAGAATTTGTATCTCACCTTGCGTTGTACGGCGTATCGGTAACGCGAAGCAAGACGGAATATTCTTACTTGCATCCACAAAAGAAGAAAGCTATTCGAGGGCTGAAACTCGGAAACAACTACACTAAAAAGGAGATTGAAAATGTCATTGAACAGAATAGACACAGGAGAAACAGCAACTCCACTCGCACAGTTGCAGGAGCTGAACGAACAAAAGCGGGCGGACTTGGAG
>JAIEAS010000154.1 GCA_029071285.1 Clostridia bacterium | reverse complement strand
CCCGCGAGCTTTGCTCGCGGGCGGTACTATTACCTATTATATAATATATACTATTTACTTATTATAACCGTCAGGGTTGTTTTTCTGCCAGCGCCAGCTGTCTGCGCACATTTCGTCAATGCCCAGCTCTGCCGACCAGTTTAAATCCCTTTTAGCCTTTTCCGCCGAAGCGTAGCACTCGGCAACGTCGCCCGAACGCCTTTCAACTATCTCATAGGGGATTTTTTTACCGCACGCCTTTTCAAACGCGTGAACCACTTCGAGTACGCTGTACCCCCTGCCCGTGCCGAGGTTGCATATATGCACACCCGTCGATTTGTAGCCCGCAAGCGCGGCAACGTGCCCCTTAGCCAAATCCACCACGTGGATATAGTCGCGCACGCCCGTGCCGTCGCGCGTGGGATAATCTCCGCCGAAAACCTTCAGCTTATCCCTTTTTCCGCTCGCCACCTGCGAAATATAGGGCATCAGATTGTTGGGTATGCCCTTGGGGTCCTCGCCTATAAGTCCGCTTTTGTGCGCGCCGACGGGGTTGAAATACCTCAACAGCATAACGTTCCAGCCCTCTTCCGCACTACTTAAATCCTGCAAAATGCGCTCTATCATAAGCTTGGTTGCGCCGTAAGGGTTGGTTGCCGAAAGTCGGCAGTCCTCTGTGAGCGGAAGCTTTTCGGGCACGCCGTAGACCGTCGCCGACGAGGAAAAAATTATCTTTTTGACGCCCGCTTTTTTCATACAGTCCAGAAGCACGAGCGTACCGTAAACGTTGTTGTCGTAGTATTCGAGGGGGATCCGGCAGCTTTCGCCCACGGCTTTAAGCCCCGCGAAATGAATTACGCCGTCGATTTTATTTTCGATGAAAATTTTATCGAGCAGCGCCTTGTCGCGTATGTCGCCCTCGTAAAATTTCGCGTTTTTGCCCGTCAGTTTTTCCACCCTTTTAAGGCTCTCTTTTGACGAGTTTGAAAGATTGTCTACGACTATAACGCCGTAGCCCGAGTTTAAAAGTTCTAATACGGTATGACTGCCGATATATCCGACGCCGCCCGTCACCAAAATGTTTTGCATAACCGTATTATAAATTTTAGGTTACGCCTTGTCAAGCGTTATTCCACCGTAACAGACTTCGCAAGGTTGCGCGGCTTGTCGGGGTCGCGGTTTAAAAGAAGCGCCGTTTCGTAAGCGATAAGCTGCAGCGCCGACGAGGAAACCAACGGCGAAAGATACTCGCCGCAGTCGGGGATTTTTATAATAACCGCCCTGTCTTTAAACTCTTCGGCAATGGAATTTATGCAGGTTATAACCGCAACCTTGCCCTTGCGCGACAGAACCTGCTCGACGGCGTTTTTGCTCTTCCCCGCGAGCCGTTCGCTCGTAATAACCACTACGGCAACCGCGCTTTCATCGATAAGCGCAAGGGTGCCGTGCTTTAATTCCCCCGCGGGATAGCCCTCGCTGGGGATATACGAAACCTCTTTCAGCTTTAAACTGCCCTCTAAAGCCACGGCGTAGTCGATATCCCGCCCCAGAAAGTACACCCCGCTTGAACGCGCGCACATATCCGCAACTGCTGATATGTCCGTATTTTCAACAGTGTTTTTGCACGGCTCGGAAATTTTTTGCAAATCGTCGGTCAAATCTTTTCCCGCCAGAACACCCGCCAACAGGTAGAGGGCGGCAATCTGACCCGCGTAGGACTTTGTAGCCGCAACGCAGATTTCGGGACCGGCCGCAACGGGAATAACGACGTCGGCAACAGAATTGAGCTGCGAGTAGGGCGCGTTGGTTACCGCGATAACTTTCGCGTTCGCGCTTTTTGCAAGCCGGGCCGCCTCGACAGTGTCAGCCGTTTCGCCGCTCTGGCTTATCGCAACCACCAGCGTGTTTCCGCCGACGATAGGATTTTTATATCTGAACTCGCCAGCAATTTCCGCCTCGCAGGGGATACGCGCGAACTGTTCGATATACCGCTTTGCAACGAGTCCGCTGTTGTACGCCGTGCCGCAGCCCGTCAGAATTATGCGGTTTATATTTTTGCAGAGTTTTTTAACCTCTCCCTCCGCCGTGTGAAAAACTGCGCAAGTGTTCGCGACTGCATACGGCGCTTCGCGGATTTCTTTGAGCATATAGAAGGGACAGCCGCCCAGCTCTAAATTCGCGGGAGTGGCAAGGTTTGGACGGACGGGGCGGAAAACCTCGTTTAAATCCCCGTCGAAAATTTTTATGCCGTCCGAAGTTATCAGCGCAAAGTCGTTGTCTTCCAGAACGCTTATATCCCTGCACAGCCCCGCAAGGGCGGGGGCGTCGCTCGCCGCAAAATTTCCGTCCGCGCCGCTTCCGACAATAATTGGGCTTTTGAACTTCGCCGCGGCGATACCCTCAAAATCCGCGCATATGACCGCTATTGCATACGAGCCCGACAAAAGCGAGCAGACTTTTTTTAAGGTTGTAAGAAGGTTGCCGTCGTAATATTTATCCAAGAGGCGGACGATAACCTCGCTGTCGGTATCGGACGAAAACGGCGAGTCGGAAAGAAATTCGCGTTTTAATTCGAGGCAGTTTTCGATAATGCCGTTATGTACGATTGCAAACTTTCCCGCCGCAAAGGGGTGGGCGTTCGCGTCCGAGGGCTTGCCGTGGGTTGCCCAGCGGGTGTGCCCTATGCCGATATTTCCGTCTAAATCGCTCGCGCAGTTTTCGAGGGCGGAAACCTTGCCCTGTTTTTTGACTATTGAAATCTGCCCCTTTGAAAGGGTTGCAATTCCCGCGGAATCGTAGCCTCTGTATTCAAGTTGTTTTAATCCGCCGTAAATAATATCCGATGCCCTGCGCCTCAGCGCGCAACCGACTATACCGCACATATATTCACTCCGATTTTATTTATTTTAAACTCTCCGCTTTTTTTCTGAGCTCCGCGCACGCGGCGATACAGTTTTCGTAATTTTCGCCTTCCGCCATAATTCTCACAACCTGCTCGGTACCCGAGGGGCGGACGACCAGCCGCACGTCCAGACTTTGGGAAAGGCGTTCAGCATCATTAAGAAGCGCCCGAGCCGCCGCAAGCTTGTTTTTCACCGCAATATTTACGCTGACCTGCGGAAAACTTTTATAATCCTTCAAAAGCTGGGGAATGGTTTTTTTCTGCTCGATTAAAGCTTCCATTACCATAATGGCTGTAACAAGTCCGTCGCCCGTCGATTCGTATTTTGAAAAAACTACGTGGCCGCTGCGCTCGCCGCCGAGAACCGCGCCCGTCTTCGCCATTTCGTCGCAGACGTTTTTATCGCCGACGTCGCACGCCGCGCACTCTATCCCGAGGCGGTCTAAACTTTTTATAAGTCCGCCGTTGCTTAAAACCGTGCAGACGATTTTATTCCCCGCAAGCTCGCCCCGCTTTTTTAAATAGTCGGCGCAGATATAAAGAATTTCGTCGCCGGTAATAACTTCTCCGCGCCCGTCAACGCAGATACATCTGTCCGCGTCGCCGTCGAAAGCAAAGCCTATATCCAGCGAGTTGTTTTTGACCAGCTCGACAAGTCTTTCGATGTGGGTGGAGCCCACGCCGTCGTTCACGTTCGTGCCGTTGGGCGATACGCCCACGACGTAAGTTTTTGCGCCGAGCGCGTCGAAAACGCTTCGCGCAATCTGCCACGCGCTGCCGTTCGCCGCGTCGAGCCCAACGCGCAAACCCTTGTACGAACAGGTGGAAAGGGAAATCAGATGCCCGATATATCTGTTGCGCCCCGAAACGTAGTCAACCGTCCGCCCGATTGCGCCGCCGCTTGCAAAGGGAATTTCACCGCCGCCGTCGAGGTATTTTTCAATCTCGCGGATTTTACTCTCTTCCAGCTTTTCGCCGTTGGCGTTCATAATTTTTATTCCGTTGTCGAAGTACGGGTTGTGGCTTGCGGAAATCATAATTCCGCAGTCAAATCCGTCGCAGCGGGTTATGTACGAAACCGAAGGGGTGGTGGTAACGTGCAGAATGTACGCGTCCGCACCCGAGGCGGTGAGCCCCGCGCACAGCGAATATTCGAGCATATATGATGAAAGCCGCGTATCTTTTCCGATAACCGCGCGGCATCTGCCGCCGTTTCTGCCGCCGTACATATGCCCCAGAATTCTTCCGACTTTGAATGCATGTTCGGCGGTAATAGTTACGCCTGCCTCGCCGCGGAAACCGTCCGTTCCGAAATATTTACCCAAAAAAACACCTCCTTTGAAAGCTGCCGTCTACTCACATATGTATGCGCGCGGCAAACTTTGCTTACCTGCCCGCAGATACATATGTACGTAAAGCTAATATGCCCCGCCGCTCATATGCGGGCAAAGGGCATACTCCGCATATACAGGATATGCAAACGCCTTAAATTAGGTTACACCGCTAAAAAATTGACTTTTATTTTGCAAATACTTATAATTGTGAACGAAGGCAGGTCCTCCCCTCCCTTTAACGTAAGCTATGAAGAAAAAAATCAGATACAAACTTTCTATATGGCGGATACTTGCGCTCGGCTATCTCGTGACGATGGTTCTGGGAAGCGTGCTTTTGATACTGCCCTTTGCGACGAAAGCGGGGCAGTCCACTTCCTTTATCGACGCGCTGTTCACGGCGGCTTCGGCAACCTTCATTACGGGGCTTGCGCCTTACGACACCGCAACACACTGGACTCTGTTCGGGCAGCTCGTTATGTTGTTTTTAATGCAGCTCGGCGGACTCGGATTTATGACCATAGTCTCGATTATATTCGTAATGTTCAAGCAGGGAATGGGCTTGCACGAGCGCCGCGTTATGATGATGGACGCAGGCGGCGGCAGCAACGCATTGGGCGTTAAAAAACTGGTTATCCGCATAGTAGTGGGCTCGCTGATAATCGAAGCGGTCGGGGCGCTTTTGCTCTGCATAAGGTTTATACCGCAGTTCGGCGCGCTCAAAGGAATTTACTTTTCAATCTGGCACTCGGTCTCGGCTTTCTGCAACGCGGGCTTCGATTTAATGGGAACGGCCGACGCGCCCTTCGTTTCTCTGACGGGCTACGCCACCGACCCTCTTGTTTCCCTCACGATTTGTCTTCTGATTATTTTAGGCGGCTTGGGCTTCTGCGTCTGGGGGGACGTTTTAGACTGTAAGTTCAACCTGAAAAAGGCGCAGCTCAACACGAAAGTAATTTTAATCGTAAACGCGATTCTGCTCTTGGGCGGAACGGCTCTGTTCCTCGTCTTCGAGCGCGACAACCCCGCCTACGACGGATATAATTTCGGGCAGAAACTGCTTGCTTCCTTTTTCAACTCCACGACCGCGAGAACGGCGGGCTTATCCACCACTCCGCTTGACAGTATGTCGGACAGCGGATATATGCTTACTCTTCTTTTAATGTTTATAGGCGGAAGCTCTGGCTCGACCGCGGGCGGACTTAAAGTGGGCACTTTTGCGGTAATTACAATGGGTATGTTCGGCGTGTTCCGCGGACGGCGCGATATAAATATCGGCAAGCGGCGCATAGAATACTCGCTGGTTGCGCGCTCGCTTGCAATCCTTACCGCTTGCCTTATGACGATTATCGTTTCCACAATGATAATATGCGCGGTTGAAAAGCCCGAAGTTGTGAACTTCCACGACGCGCTTTTCCAAAGCGTTTCGGCTTTAAGTACTACGGGCTTAGGCATTTGCGACATTGCGAGCCAGTGCTGGCTTTCGAAGATAATTCTTATAATTCTTATGTTCGCGGGCAGGGTAGGAATACTTACCTTCGCGCTCGCGCTCGGCGAAAAGAGAACGGCGGCGGAAATAAGATACCCCGTTGAAAATATTTTGATAGGTTAAAAATAAGGCGGACTCTCAAAGCCCGCCGCGGAGATATAAATATGAAATCTGTATTACTTATAGGTATGGGAAAATTCGGTCAGACCCTCGGCGAAAAGCTGCTCGGAATGGGCAACGAGGTTATGATAGTTGACAAGGACGAGGACGTTATAAACGCGCTCGCGCCCAAGTACACGAACGCGCTGATTGCAAACTGTATGAACGCCGACAACCTGCAGGCGATGGATATTCCGTCCTTCAACGTGTGCGTCGTAACCATCGGCGACGATTTTCAGTCCTCTTTGGAAATCACGTCTATATTAAAGGATTTGGGCGCGAAGTACGTGGTATCACGCGCCGAGTCCGAAATTCAGAGGAAGTTCCTCTTCCGCGTCGGCGCAGACGAGGTCATCTATCCCAACGAGGACATTGCCGAAAAGCTTGCGGTAAAGCTGAACAGCGGAAACGTTTACGACTATATTGAAATCGACTCGCAGCACGCGATATTCGAGATTGCGGTGCCTAAAAAATGGCACGGAAAAAACCTGATTGAAACCAACCCGCGCGCGAAGTTCGGACTGAATATTCTGCTCATTAAAAAGGGCAAAAACATAGTTCCCTCGCCCGCGCCCACATACACCTTTGAAGAGGGCGATTTAATCCTCGTATTCGGCAACAAAGAGCAAATCCTCAATTTCACAAATAAACACTCCGACAAATTATAAAAATCAAACTTAAAGCCGCCCGCGAGCAAAGCTCGCGGGCGGCAATTTTATTATTCACTTATTACGAAGCTTTATTCAATCGCGTCGTAGAAGCCGTCAACGTCAACGAACGAATTATCGCTGTCGCGCTCGGTTCTGCGGAAAGACTGCACCTCGTTCTTCTTGGTCGTATCCACCGTCGTCGTGGTCGTGATAACCGCGTCGGGCGGGTAAGATGCGGGCACGCTCGCCGTGCTTGCGCTCTCGTCCGCTATCTGGGCAACCGGCTTCTGCGCGGGCTTCGGCTCCGAAGGCGCGGTAATCAGAATGGGCTGGAACGCCGGCTGCATCTGAGGCTGAGCCAGCTGCTGCATTGCCTTCACCTGTCCGTTTTCGTCAAGCACGATAACGAAGGGCTGTTGCTGCATTTGCATAGGCTGCTGCATCTGAGGCTGCATACCGTAATTCATTCCACCGTGCTGCCAGGGGGAAATTCCCGCGACTGCCTGCGCCGCTTTCGCCTCGGCAACGGCTTCCGCCGCGCGCGCATGAGCTTCGGCTGCCTTAGCTTCGGCTATCGCCTGCGCCGCCTTAGCTTCCGCTATTGCGTTTATATCCGACATACTTCCCGAAGGATAAGGATACTGCGGTTGAGGCATGGGATAAGGCTGATACTGAGGCATCGGCATCATCATAGGCTGTTGAGGCTGCTGCTGAACGGGCACGTACTGTACCTGCTGAGGCATAGGCTGCTGAACGGGCTGAACCTGCGGTTGAGGCTGCTGTTGTACAGCCATAGAAGCCATACCTGCGCCTGCCGCCGCCTGCGCTTGTGCGCGTATCTTTTCAAGCTCGGCTTCCTGCTTAGCTCTTGCAAGCTCGCGCTCCGCCTCGAGTTTTTCCTGCTGCATTCTGCGCTCTTCTTCCAGACGCTCCTGCTGCATTCTGCGCTCTTCCTCGCGGCGGGCTTTTTCTTCTGCCTTGCGCGCTTTGATTTCCTCTTTTTCTTCCTTGCTCTTTCTGCGTTTGCAAGCTACTACGATAATTACTATTAAAAGTATTATGAGCGCAAGCGCAATCAGAAGCCAAGCCCAGATGGGAAGTCCTAACCAAGTCTTTGATAATGCGTCTTTAACGTTTCCGAAGAACGCAGCCGCGCCGCTCTGGGGTACGGTGTAATCTATGCTCTTGGATACAGAACCGAAGTCTGTTTCACTTCTCTTGAACTGTACGTTCCTTTCTGCGTCATCGCCTGCGAATACGGCTTCTACTTTGAACGAACGTCCGCCTTTAAGCTCGGGCTCTTCTACGTAGTTGCCTTCGCTGTCGTAGTATCTGTATCCTACTTCAAGCGTGCCGCCAGCAATTAAATCTCTGATATTCTGAGGCAGGTTAAGGGTTGCACCCGTCTTGCCCTTGCTCCACATATTTGTGGTATCAACGATAAGCGGAGTAATGTTCCAGTTGTAGGTTGCGGTAACGTCGTCGCCCGTAACTTTTACTTCGCCTGCGGCAAGGCTGTATTTTGCGATTGCCTTTGTCGGCGATATGCTTGAAGGATAAATCCACTTATAGTTGGTATCTAAAAGTTCAAGCGTGGTTGAGTAGCTACCCGCACTAACGTTTCTGTCCGAAAGTTTGCCGTCTACTTTGATAATATCAAGTCCCGAAGGTCCGTAAGTAGTCCAGCTGTCGCCCGAAAGATTATCAACAAAGTTCTGCTCGTTGCCGTTGAAGGTTATAGTTCCGAGAACGGGTAAGTCAATGCCCTTTGCCTCTACCGTTACGGTAAGGGTTTCTTTTGCAAGTATATACTTCTTCGCCGCCTGAGTACCGAGGATAATTTCCACACAGTACTCGCCCGCGTCTTTAGGAAGTTCGCCTGCGGGAAGCTCGTTAGCCGCCGTTGCGGTCTTTCCCTTATAATACTTAACAGTAAAGTCGCTGATATCAAGTCCGTCCGTGTCGCTAGTTATCTTTACAAGCGAACTGTCAAAGTGTGTATTGCCGTCGTACTCTACCTTTATAGGCGTACTGCCGTCTTTGCCGTCTATGGTCGCGGTTGCAAGCTTGTTCTTGCTGCCCGTAGCGAACTCGTCGCTCGGAGTTGCACCGTTATTGTCAACTTCATAGTTAGAAGCATAAGCAGGGTCTATATAAGCTTTTACGATATACTTCTTTTCGTTAGTGGGGTCTGCCGCCGCCTTGATATCGTCAAGTGTTACGGGTAAACCTGAACTCTTATCGTAATACTCGTACTTGATATAGCTTTCAAAACCCGCGGGTACGTCAAGCTGTTTTATAATAAATGAACCAGAACCATTGGCGTTTGTATAAGTATCCTTGACGTTCTTGAAGCTTGCGAAAAGATTTTTCTTCGCAATTTCCCATTTGAGGTTTAACTTGCTTGTATCGGGAGCATTGAAGTTAGAAGTATTGTACTTCAAATCCGAAGCCGAAATGGTTGCGGTGTAGTTATCTACGTCGCTTTCTTCCATTCCCGTATACAGTGAGTCAAGAGTTAACCCCAGGGGTAAAGTACTTGCCTTTACTCTCATTGCAATATCGTAGCCGTCGTTATACAGGTATCTTATAAAGATCTCCGGGCCCACGAGCGGTAGAGGTATAGCGTAGGCGGTGTGGTTCGAGAAAATCAAAGGGATGGGGGGGGGGGGGGGG
>JAIEAS010000153.1 GCA_029071285.1 Clostridia bacterium | reverse complement strand
ACTCAAAGGTATCGTAGAAGCCGTCGCTGTCGAAAATTCTGCCGTCGTCCTCTTCGCGCCGTATGGGTTTATTCTTGGTAGTATCAACCGTCGTGGTGGTAGTAATCACCGCGTCGGAAGGATACTTCACTTCGGCAGGGGTTGAAGCTTCGGTCTGTTGAGGAAGCTCCGCTACGGGCTGTGCGGGTGCATGTGCGCTGATATTCTTCAACGCCGCCGCAACGATTGCGCCCAACGCCTCTACCGAATTAGGCTGCTGCTGGTTGTTGTAGCCCTGATTGCTGTAATCGGGTATACGGTTATAGTTATAGCCGTTGATATGCTCACGCATTGCCGCGAGGTCAACGCTGTGGCGGGAATCACGGTCTACGTGCTGTTCCGCGCGCATTGCCGCAAGCTCTATACGCTGTTCCGCGTCGTACCTTGCGCGCTGCTCCGCCTGCATAGCGTTGAGCTGTGCTTCCATTCTTGCAAGTGCCATATCGTTGCCGCCGCCGTAGTTAGGCATTTGAGGATACTGCGGCATCATAGGCATTTGCTGATATTGCGGATACATAGGGTACTGCATAGGCTGAGGCGCAGGCATCGCCTGATTCTGTGAATTCTGCATTGCTTGCAACTGCGCCTGAGTTGCTTTGTTATCGGCGCGCAGTTCAGCCATTTGCTGGCGCATTTCCTTTAACAGCTCGTTATCAACGCTCTGCACCTGCTGTACGGGTTGAGGCGGTATCTGCTGTGCAGGCTGCTGTTGTACAGCCATTGTCGCCATTCCCGCGCCTGCCGCCATTTGCGCCTGTGCGCGTATCTTTTCAAGCTCGGCTTCCTGCTTTGCTTTTGCAAGCTCGCGCTCCGCCTCGAGTTTTTCCTGCTGTAAGCGGCGCTCTTCCTCGCGGCGCCGGCGCTCTTCTTCGCGCTCCTCTTCACGGCGCTGCTTTTCTTCCTCTTTACGCAAGCGCTCTTCTTCCTTGCGAGCCTTGATTTCCTCGCGCTCTTCCTTGGTCTTGCGGCGTTTTACCGCTACTACTATTATTACAATAAGAAGTATTATCAAAGCAAGCGCAATAAGTAGCCAAGCCCAAACGGGAAGTCCCAGCCATGTCTTTGACATAAAGCCTTTTATCACGTTCCAAGCCTGCGCCGCACCGCTTTGCGGCAGCTTGTAAGTAGCAAAGTCCGAAGTGGTCGTTTTGCTGTCCTCGAACACGAAGTTCTCCCTGTCCGCGCCGATAAGCTGAGCTTTAACGAAGTAGGTCGAACCCGCCTGCAAGCTCTCGCCGTCGCCGAGGGGACTGCTCGTTTTGTCGGGGTGGTACAGATAGTTGATATCCACGTCCAGCCCGTCGGTAAGCTCCGCGGGTATATTATAAACCGCGCCGTCCTTGCCCTTCAGGTTCCATGCCGAGGCTTTAAGAACGTAAGGTTTAATCTTCCACTCGTAGGTTGCAACCGTTTCGTCGCCCGAACAGATCATTTCGTCCGAGGCAAGGCTCAACCTTGCGGGCTTAATGCCCTTGCTGTAATCCCAGCAATAGTTGCCGTCCAAAAGGGTAAGGGTTGCCGTGTACGAGCCGACGTTCTTCACGCCGTCAACCGTTCCGCCGAGTTTTATAATGTCTTTATAATCGTTCCAGCTTCCGCCGAGGTAGTCGGCAAAGTTCACGAACTGATTGTTGAAAGTAATCTCCGCAACCGTGGGCACGAATATCGTTTTGGGCTTTATAGTGAACTTCAAGGTAGAACCGGGGGAAAGCGTGTAAGTATCTTCGCCCGCCTGATTGAGCACGATTTTAATCGTGTAAACTCCCGCGCCCGCCTTCGTGCCGTCATAGTCCTTTAAAAGTCCTAAGTTGTTGCCCTGCGGGTCGTAAAGGTAAATGCCTTCAACGTAAGTGCTTTGGTCGAGCTGACCGTTCATGCCCGTATCGTGCATACTGACAATGCCGATTGCAAGCTTGTTTTCGCCGTACTGCATTTCGGTTTCGGTCAACGATACTTTAACGAGAGTATTCGTCGCGCCGAGCTGGAAAAGCATACAGTTGGTATAATCGTTGCCCGTGTCGTCCTTGAGCGTGTACTGCGTAACGCCGCTCTTGATTACCGCTTCAACGTAAACGTAAACTGCGTTGGTCGAGCTTGCGTTATAGGGTGCGCTTATAAGGTCCTGCAAGCCCGCGTCGCCCGTGCCGATAAGCGTTCCCTTTATCGAAGGGTCGCCCGGGTCGGCAATATAGTACTTGTATTCTACGTACTGCTTTAAGTTATCGGGAATGTTCAGTACGCGTATCTGATAGGGCACGTTATTATCGTCCACTACGGGGTCGGTTGTGCCGTCCTTTATCCAGCTGTCCGAAGTCCAGTCAACGTCGATAACCATTGCGCCGATTTGCCAGTTAAACGACTTGTTGCCCGCGTTTTCGTAGTTGGGATTATAGGTGAATTTAACCGTTGCAGTATAATTGCCTATCGCGGTCTGCTTGTTATTTACGGTAACTTCCGCACTGTCAATACCTGCGGCATACTTTGCAGGGTCAAGCCTTATTTCTATCGCGCCGCTGCCGAACTGCGGGGGATTATCCGGGTCGTAAGTAGTCCACGCTCCGCCCGCGGGTCTGTACTGCAAATACTTGTTGAGGTTATCTAAATAGTCGGGGTCAACCTTGCCTTTTTCAATCTTCCACTCTATTTCATACCAGCCCTTTGTATTATCGCCGCCGAAGCTGCCCGAGTTTGCCGTGCTCTTGAAAAGGTGGTCGCTGTCCGAAACAAGCGCAACTCTCGTTTTGTAAGTTCCCACTGCCGAACAGCCGTCGTTATAAGTCGCACCGCCTAAGGTCGTATAAAAACCGTCCTTAAAGCCGCCCGAATTATACGAGGTATCGATGCTTAAATATTCGCCTGCGGGAATATTTGCCGATATAAAATATTTTATCGAATTTCCGTTTTCATCCTGCTTATATCGAAGCTCGGCAAGCTGCGTGCCGTTGAACAGAGGGGTTGCGTTGCCCGTGCCCTCCTTACAAGTCCAGTTGATTACACTGAAATCAATGTCACCCGACTTAATTTCAAACGGCATTGTAAACTTATCGTTGGCTATGCTGTAATTCTTGTTCGCCGCCGCCGAAGTAAGCTCTACGCAAAGCGTATAGCTGCCAGAGCTTGCAATTTGCGATACGTCCAACGTAGTTCCGCTTACGCCCGTGCTTATAGTGGTTGTGGGCGCAGTGTTTAAAACGTAGTAAACGTTAAGCACAAAATCAGGGTTGGAAATTCCGCTTGCCGTTGCGTTAACCGCTATACTGCCCGTATCGCCGAAATTCCAACTGGGATTTGAATTTGCCGCGGGGGTTGTGTTTATTGTTATATCCTTTTTATTTATCGTTATGGTTTTGCTTTGGTCTGCCGACGTACCGCCGTTTACGTCCCATAAATAGTTATCACTATCCATATGGAAGTTGACGGTATATTCCGCGGCGTCAGTTGCTTTAAATTTTTCCGAACCCGCCGTATTGTCCCAGATTATAGTACTGCCATTGTTGGAAGTATAGCTTGCTACACTCATTATACCGGGGTTGTAGTTTGTTAAAGTAAAATTATCATATTCCGCCCCTTTATAAGTCTGAGTTGAGTTTTGCACAGTCGGTACTGAAGTTTTTATAGGGTTTACGATTATTTTAAATATCTGCGAGTCGGTAGTAAAAGTTCCGTCCGCAAGTTTAAATGGATGATTTGTGGCATCGGTCAGCGCATAAGTAACATCGTGACCGCCAAGTACTCCATTGTTTTTAATTACGTCTATAACGGGATTTGTAGGCATTGTATAACTTGCCCATTCGCCCGCCGTATGGGTATAATAGCTACTACTGTCGTTAGCGTCCGTTCTTTTATACCACGTCGTTGCATTTATAAGCGTCTGCGCGGCAGTCCTTAAATCACTGCCCGTGTAGTCTAAATCCACGTCTTCAGGCGCAGTTACGTACAGCTCCTTAGATTCCTGCGTTCGACTGGTAAGTCTTACGTCCAACTGATTTATCATATTCATGCCGGCACAACCGCCGACGAAACCAGCTGCGTAACTGAAAGTGAATTGTTTAGCATTGTTGCTGTTGTTGGTAAGCTTTATCTTGTTTGACGAAGTACCAAAACCCGAAGCTATACTTGTGCTGTACGAGTATGCTGGATTCGTTTGAAACTTGCCTAAGCATTTATATTGACTGTTGTCTTGTGTCGGGTCATTGTCCTTTGAAATCGGCATTGCGCTCAAATCTGTAAACGTAGAATTATTGTACGTTGAATCGTAAGCACTTTGTTTGGGGTTAGGATAAAAATAATACAGACCGGACGAAGAATTATAACCGCCAACAGCACAACTTGCCCTACACGTAAAATCAAGATTGTAAGATATTTCCCACTCTTCCCAGGCGGGTACGGTTACTCCCACCGTAAACTTATAATAAACGGCTTTGCATGTCTGACTACTTGAAGCCATCATAAAAGTTATTGTCGTATCCGTTTTGTTAA
Organism: Clostridia bacterium; assembly: GCA_029071285.1. Taxonomy (GTDB): domain Bacteria; phylum Bacillota; class Clostridia; order Christensenellales; family Borkfalkiaceae; genus Coproplasma. The sequence continues at coordinate 552 of JAIEAS010000153.1, read as the reverse complement.
CGCTAGTATTAAACGGTGAAGTGGTCTGCATCTGACCCAAAGATGTAATTGGATTCACTGAATCTCCATAATACGGCGTACAACTTGTTATTGTTATGTCACCCGCCTGACCCGAAGCTTGCGCGCTGATTTTTTCAGCCTTCGGCAACGCAAAGCCAACGCCGATAGCAACCGCTATTGCGCAAAGCAAGGCTAAAATTACCGTCAATAGATTTCTGCTTTTTGTTTTCATATTCTTATTCCTCTTTCACTAATTATTTTTGCAACCCCGCCCCAACGTCATTGCGAACGCAGTGAAGCAATCCAGAAGCAAAGCAATTAAATGAGCGTACGGTCTGGATTGCCGCGGTCGCGTTGCTCCCTCGCAATGACGCAAGGCATTCTTCACTTCGTGCTTGGGATAAGCGGGCGGCGCGGATTCCACATTCGCACTTTTCCTTATAGATTTGCGCCGCCGCTTTTGCTCCCTTTTTCGTCATTTACCCTTAGGTAAAATCAGATAACGTGGTACGATTTTTTGCCCTTTTTGTCATTCCGCCTCTTCGTCATTGC
>JAIEAS010000152.1 GCA_029071285.1 Clostridia bacterium | reverse complement strand
ATAAGCAACCGCGCTTTTAAATTTCAAACAATATTTAACTGCTTGACGTTATTTAAAATTTTTTCATAACCCATACTTCCAGGTCTTGCATATATTTTTCCATATACTTGAAATCAGGATTGCCGTCTTTGTCCACGGGTAATTTTATTTTTATTTGTTGCAACTGCTTCAATCTTACTTGTTTGCTGAAATCAAATTCTGCTTCTACAGCATTATGTAAAACCGTAGCAATAAATAGTCCGACGTACTTATTTTGTATATTTTTGATAGGATATACATTATCGTCACAAACAAATTGCCCTTGTTGATAAAAGCAATTTCCGAACATATCTATAGTTACACAATTTTCAAAAACCTCGTTCTCTTTCGGGGGTAAAATATAGCAAGAGATACCGTTATTAAATTGACCTGCCGTAACCAAAGGCATAGTTCCGGGTTGGCGATTTGCTTTTACCAGCCTTGTTCCGCGTCCTATATCGGGAAATAGTCCGATTAAATCAAATTCTTTCCACGCAGTCCTGTCAACCTTTTTGTTTTGTTTGAGTTTGCTTACAAAGTCGTCAATAACTGTTAATTCCATAATTACTCCTTACTTTTAAGCGCCCATATTATCCATTCGTATTCTTTCAGCGATGAAATTTTTTCTTTAAATTCGTCAATTTCGGATTTTATTTGCCCGTTTTCGAATATTGCTCTGTCAAGTACCGTTTTAATAAAACTTTCTTCCGTCAAGTCAACTTGCTGTTTCGGCACTTTATACTCCAACGTTGTTGAAACCTGCTTGGTACTATGCTCTCTGTTATTGTTAATTACGTCTGCCCAATATTTTAAAAGATTATCGCTGCCGTCGTCAACCCATCTGTTGTTAACGTCTTGCCGTCCTGCATTTTTAACCGTTACCAACAAATCTTCCTTAATCCAATATTTAACTATCGGTTTATTGGCGTGAGGCATTTTTGCTCTGAAAATAAAAATCGAAGTCGTAACGCCTGCAATTCCCTGCCAGATATTTTCAGGCATTTTAATAATTTTTTCCAGAGTATGATTAGCCAAAATCGACCTAACAACTTTCTGTGATTTGGTATACAGTGTTCTGTCAGGCAAAATGAACGCGCACACTGCGTCCTCTTTAACATTATCTAAAACATTTTTAACTATTTTTATTCCCGTCTGATTTTCAAACGGAGGATTCATTAAAACCCTGTCTATTTCTAAATTTTTAATCCATTTACCTACGCGGGCGTCAGTAGAATCGGCTTGTATTATATTAGTCTTTCCGTCCTTATGCATCAGCATATTTACGCAAGCCAGCACGTACAGCGACCTCGACCACTCGACGCCGAATATATGTGTCGACTTAATTTCCGAAGCTTTTTCGGGCTTTTCGCGTATCATTTTACTCATCGTTTTAGTTAAAAACGTACCCGAACCGCACGCTGCGTCCAAAACACGGTTGGTATATTTGACATCGGCAAGTTTGTACATTAGCTCCGCCCATATCTCAGGCGTAAAAACCTGACCATGCTCGCGTTTGCCGGCATAACGGCGGAACTCGTTAAAAAATATAGCCATAGCGTCCTTGCCGTCCCAATAATACGAATTAATCCACTCGCTAATCCTGTAGATATCGTCGTAGATAGATTCTACGTCATGCTGAACGCTTTCGTTCAATGAAATTTTATTAAACTCTTCCGCAAGCAAATATAACTTACTGTCTTTATTAGCTGAACCGGTTGGAATTTTGTTTTTTATAATATTCGATATCGAACTTTTCATATCGTCAAACGACGTCGTCGGAATCGGCAAATCTTCGTCGATTGCTATGCGCAATCCAACCAAAGCCAATCCCGTAAACATCATTCTCGAAATCAAGTCCGCCAAGCCCAGCTTGTGCAGTTTTTTATTTATCGACTGAACCCTTAAATATATTTCTTCCTTCGGTATTTCCTCTTCAAATAAACCTTCGTAATAATCCATAGGCTTAAACGAAAATTCGTCTTTATGCGTGCGGCACAAAAAATCGCCCGTTTCTATATCGTACAAAATACCTACTATTTTTCTTGTTTTAAGAGCCTGCTCCAGTTTTATGTAATTATCAAGCTGTTCAACGTGCTTTTCTAAATTCTGCCCCTGCTTCTTTTCAACCAAAACCGCAACGCCGTTATGATAAAACCGTCTGTCTAAATTTTTATTTAACTTATCGGAAACATTTTTACCCAAAATTTTTGCAATCTGCTCGCGTTTGAAATTTTTCTGATAAGAATATTCGTTATTTTCAATATTCGAAACAAGATACTCTTCACCTATAATTTTTTCAAACATTCTCATATGTTACCTCTAAGATAAATATTTTTAAACTGCTATTTACTATATTCACTTGCATTATAACGCATTTAATGGAATTTAGCAAATATAAAATTCAAATTACAATAACGCAAGCCGCCCGCGAATTTTCCGCGGGCGGCTGTTTTACTGTACTATTAATCTATTGAGTCATAGAAACCGTCGACGTCGGCAAAGGTATCCTCGCGCTCACGGCGAATGGTTGCGCTGTCGGTCTTCTTGGTCGTGTCAACCGTCGTCGTGGTCGTGATAACCGCGTCCGCGGGATACATAGTCGGCGTGGAAATTGCCGTGCTTTCCTCAACGTTCTGCGGAATTTCCGCAACGGGTGCGGGCGCCGTGTTTATGCTTATCGGCGCAACGTTGCCGTTCTTCACCGCTTCCAGAAGCGCAATAACCACGTTCGCGGGTATCGCACCGTTCTGCATACCGTTCATATTCATTCCGCCGTACTGCTTCATATCGCCGCGCAGTCTCTCGAACTCGACGAGCAGTTTTGCGTTCGCAAGCTCCGCCTCGGTCTTGTTCTTCTGTTCGGCGCGGATTGCGGCAAGTTCTTCCATAACCCTTGCCATCATTCCGCCGTCATAGCCCTGCATTTGCGGGTAAGACTGCATCTGAGGCTGAGGCATCTGCACCTGCATAGGCGTAGGCATTGCCTGCTGCTGCATTTGCATAGGCTGCTGAACAGGCTGTTGCTGTGCGGGCTGCTGCATAGCCATAGTCGCCATACTTGCTCCCGCCATACCTGCCTGAGCCTGTGCGCGTATCTTTTCAAGCTCCGCCTGCTGTTTAGCCATAGCAAGCTCGCGCTCGGCTTGCAGTCTTTCCTGCTGCATTCTACGCTCGTCTTCTCTGCGCTGTTTCTCTTCCTCTTTGCGCGCTTTGATTTCCTCGCGCTGTTCCTTGGTCTTTGCTTGCTTCTTCGCAACAACGATTATTATAATCAGAAGTATTATCAGCGCAAGCGCAATCAGAAGCCAAGCCCAGATAGGAAGTCCCAGCCACGTCTTGGTTGCAAAGTCTTTAACCGTGCTGAGCGCGGCTTCAACTCCGCTCTTGGGCACTTTGTATTCGACCATAGCGGATTCCTGCTTGGTTTCGCCTATGCCGCCCTCGAACTCGAAATTGTCCTTGTCGTCACCGGTTAAGAACGCGCTCACGAACAGCGTTTCACCGCTCTTGAACACGACTTCACTGAGCTGCACTTTGCTGTTATCGAAGTACTTGTAATCCAACCCAACGGCAACCGTGCCGTCGTTTATCTTGTTCTGCCAAGCCGAAAGCGCGGTATTTTTTGCGCCCGCCTTGCCTTTAAGGTCCCAGTTTGAAACGAGCTTCGCGCGGTTAATCGTCCACGGCAATTCAAGCTCGCTGCCGTTGATTACGGGCTCAGCCTCGTCCGCGGCAAGCGCAAGCTTCGATAAGGATTTTCCGCCATCCTCGGGGATATTCCACTTGTAGTTTTTCGCAAGCTCGAGATAAGCCGTCCAGCCGCCCGCGTTGCGCTGACTTGCGCCCGCGGTTATCGTAACTACGCCGTCCTCGATAAGCTTTTTAAACGCCTCGCTGAAATACTCGGTAAGGTCAATATCGTAGCCCGTAAAAGTTATTTCCGAAATTTCGGGAATATCAATCGGCTTTTCCTCAATCACGAAGGATTTCTTCGCAACGCGGACGAACTGCTCGTCGTACGGGGAATTGAAGATTATGCCCACCTGATACTCGCCCGCATCCGCGGTGTTCACGTCAAAGTTTTCAACCGCTTCGCCGTCCTTGTAGTAAACTACGTTGTAGAAATCGGGGTTTACTTCTTTTCCGCCGTCCTGCTTCAAGCTGATTGAAAGCTGCATTTCGAAATACCAACCGGTAGCTTCCACGGTAAGCGTTGCGCGCGTCTTGGTGTCGCCCACTTCGAAGTCGCAGTTATCGGTACCGCGCAGAACGTAGTTGTCTTCTGCGCCGTCAACAAGGCTGACCGTAACGCGCACGGGAATCATCGTCGTGGAACCTGCGTCTTCCCAGAACTTTTTCAGTGCTTCAAAGCCGAAGCCGCTTTCGCCCGTATCGGTGCGCACGTACTCGTACTTCAGCACGTTTTTATATTTTTCGTGTTGGGTCAGAAGAGGGGTATAGTAAACTCCGTCCTCGTCCTCTAAGCTCGCTTCCTCGTTCCAGACGATATTTATAACCTCGGATGTTACTTCCCAGTTAAGCACCATATCGTCGGGCACTTTATAGTTAGTATCGGAGCAGGTGAATTTTGCGGTCGCTTCGGCAGTGCCCTTTCCGCCGAGAGTGTTTCCGAGGTACTTCGCCGTAAGTCCGTTGGGTAACGGCTGAAGCTTTCCGCCGTCCTCGTACATTACGTTCAGCGTAACCTTTAAAGTCTTATCTTCGGGGGGATTATTGCTGTCGTACTTAGTCCAGCCCGTATCGCCGAGATACTGGTAAACCCATACGAGTTTATTTGTATCGAATTCCTGAGGATTGATTTTATAGGTCAGTTCAAACGGCGTTTCGGGGAAAACGGTGTTTATGTCGTATGCTTCAATCCACACCGTAACGGTGTAAGTTCCGTCGCCGTTCGTCTTAACGTTGGTTGCCTTTTTATCTCCGGTAAAGCCTTTATCGCTTACCTTCACGCTTACGGTTACACCGCCGTTTCCGGTGATGTTCAGAAGCGCGTCCTCGTCAACCGAAAATTCGTACTCACTGCCCGTGTAACCGAGCTGAACCACGCCGTTATCGTAAACGAAGTCGTTCATTTCAACCTGCTTGCCGTCAACGGTGTAACGCCATACTAAGTACTGCTCGTCAAAGGGTGCAACCGTGCCCGTAATTTCAAACGTTTTGGGCGCCGCAGTTCCCGTATAATTTCCGCCGGCAGCAAGTGCTACCGTAAGGGTGTAATCATTTGCTATCTGTTTAAGTCCGGGAATGGTAGCCTTGTATTTTCCGCTTACAGGGTCGTAAATTGCCGTAATGGTTTTGGGCGCGGTACCCGTTTTTGAGTAAGTTAAATTTATGGTAAGGTTTGGCAAATCAGCCGCGCTCACCAGACCGACGGTTATTTCAATATCCTTTGCGGTATCCTTTTCCCAGCTCCAGCTTCCGTCGTCGGTTGCTACCGTAAGCACCGCAGTCTTGGGCGTAATTTCCAAGCCGCCTGCAAGCGTTTTGCTTCCGTTCGTTCCGTCGCTCACCCATTCCATATTGTTTACGTCTTTCAGCTTGAAAGTAACGGGATACGTATCTACCGCCGTTGCCGTAAGGGTGCAATATCCGTTTTGGTCAACTGCACCGACCGTCATACCCGGAGCAACGATTTCAACGAAATCGGTAACTCCGCTGAAAACGAATTCAACGTCGTTGCCGTCGTCGTACGGTTTCGAATTTGAGCCTTCAAGCACGGGCAGAGTTACCGATTTTTTGCCTATGGTAAACGCTTTACTGCACGCTACAAGCGAATAGTTACCGGAAGTATCCGTCATTTCAGCAACTGCGGTATAGTTGCCCGCACCGCCTTTGAGAACCGAAGGCACCTCATAACTATCGTAACTATTATCCGTCTTTTTATATTTAAGTTTAAAAGTTACTTTGCCGTCGTCGCGCCCGTAAATTACGTTGTCCGTTATCGTGTCGTCAAGTTCAAGCGCACCTACGAGCTTATAATCGCCGTCGAGCTGAAACTCTTTTAAGGTTAGCGATTTTTTGTTTACGGTTAATTTAAAAATTTTGTCGTTAACCGAATCGTCTTCCCACTTTACTCCGGCATTTAGCATATCCTGCTTAATTGCAACCGAAATATTTTCGTATGTTCCCGCATCACGGTACTCGGTGGGTGTTGCGGGGAAAGTAAATTCCATTCCATTAGCAACGTACCAACCCGAGTCAGCGTAAACCGAGGAAGTAATGTCGTGGAAATCGCTTCCGTCATATATCGTGCTAATATCGGTTGGAATGTCAAAATTTAACTTTTCAACTTTCGTAACCGCAGAATTAACGGTACAAGTACCGTAATATGTACCGCTTCCGTAACCTTCACCCGACCAACAAACGAGCCTTTGTCTGAATTCCTGGTCGTGCGAAGTATCGTTTTCGTATACGACGTTATTTAACGTCGCCGTCTTTGCCGACAAGACGTTTGTTGAAGAGTCAATAGTGGCATAGGAAATAGAGTTCGGGTCAGTCGGTACGTCCAACTTTGAATTCTTACTCTTTGCCGTCGGTGCCGTTACCGTATCGTTAGAAAACCCGTAATTATAAATTTGAATAACAGCAGACGATTTTAAAGACGTTCTTTTTTGCAGTTGATATACGATAGAATAGTCAACAGTATATCTTTCCTTTGCCGGCACGGTAACGCACATTTCAAACTCAACGAAAACGCCTCTGCCTACGTAAGCACTGCCGCTAGTTCCGCCAAAATTAATAACGTTACCGCTTGCATTAGCGTACATATCGCCGCCCGACGCTGTCCACTGAGTATAAGTCGTACCCCACGGACTTGTACTCCCTACCCAATAATATTTTGTGTCCGTTATATTAAGAGTAATTGCGTTTGCGTTAGAAGCGGCTGCCCTGGGTGCTAATTCCTTATTTTTATCCGAAAAAGGCAATACAAAAGCACAGCATAATAATGCTGCGCATAAAAATGACAAGATTAAAGATAGCCAAAGCCTT
>JAIEAS010000151.1 GCA_029071285.1 Clostridia bacterium | reverse complement strand
GCGTAGTTGTAACCGTTGACCTGTACGATTTAATCGTTTTAAAAAGCCGCAGGGACAAGCTCGTTTCAATAACGATGCACGGCTGCGGCAGCGAAGAAATCCCCTTTGAAAGCAACAACGCCGTAAAGGCTGCGGAAAGCTTTATCGAAGAGTTCGACACCTGCGGTGCGGATATCACCGTTTACAAAAATATTCCTATGGGTCTGGGGCTGGGCGGCTCGTCTGCAGATTCCGCGGGCGTGTTGAACGGGCTTGCAAAGCTCTATAAAATTAACGACCCCGCTAGGCTTAAACTGCTTGCGGACGCAAACGGAAGCGATACGCGCTATATGCTGACGGGGGGCTATGCAAGGCTCTTCGGCAGGGGTGATGTCGTAAAACAGATAGACAGCAAGCTGCGCCTCGATATTTTACTGCTCGCACCCAGGCAGGGCGTAAGCACCGCAGAGTGCTATAAAAGGTTTAATGCCGAATACGCTAATGGCGACAACGAAGCGGAACAAGCTGTTGAAAACTGCGATAAGGCGGAGCTTGCAAAGTTTATCGGAAACGATTTAACCGCGCCCGCGTTGACGCTGTCGGACGAAGTGCAGACCGCTATAAACGAGCTGAAGGAGTTCGACCCGCTTGCGGTAAATATGACGGGCTCGGGCAGCGGCGTGTACGCCGTATTCGAAAACGCCGAGTTCTGCGCCTACGCAAAAAGCCGCTACCGCGGAAAATTCAGGGCAATACAGTTAAAAACAATAATACCTAAAATATAAGGAGCAAAAATGGCAGAAGAGCGTTTGATTGACGACGACAAGGACAGAAAATACAAAATCCGCAAAAACGCCGACGGCGAGGAAGAGCTGGTTATCGACGAGGGCGAGGACGAAGAGGTTGAAATTCCCGTATTCGAAGTTCCCTACGAGGACGGCGACGACGAGGACGCGGCAACTCTCACGCCCGAGCAGTACGCCGAGCGCGAGCGCATAAAAAAGGAAGAAGAAGCCGCGCGCGCGAAGAAAGCCGAACAGCTTTTAGCCGAGGCTAACGAAAAGTATGCCGCGGGCGATATGGAAGGCGCGCAGTACGCGATTACGCGTGCGGAAGAGCTGTCAAAGAGCGGCGAGGTTTACTGCCTTATGCTTAAAACCTTCACACGCGGCTTCAAGGATTTCACCGCGCTCGAGCAGGCGGAGAAGGCGGCGGAGGGCGTAAAGGAATACGCCTCGCCCGAACAGAAAGCCGAGCTCAAAAAGGACTGCAAGGGTTTGAAGGCAAAAATCGCGGAAGTTAAGACCGTAACCGACGACCTCTCGGCGCAGAACGAGGCGAAAAAAGCCGAGCGCAGGCAATTTTACGCCACCGAAAAAAAGCGTGCGCAGACCTTCTTTATATCGGCGGCGGTGCCTTTTGCGGCGCTTTTAATCTGCGCAATCGTGCTCGCGTGCAATATGTTTGCGGCGGAAAACGGCGCGGTTCTGATTGCTACTATTGCGGTCGGCGCGCTTGCGTTTATTGCGTTTATCTTCACGCTTATAACCGCGCGTAAGTTCGTTTCCGCATCAAGAAACGTGCGGCTGAACGAGAAAGACAGTTCTACGAAGCTCGGGCGCGAATACGCGAAGAGCAAAAAACTTTTAGATACTTTAACCGAAATTTTAAATTCCTTTGACCAAAATGATATATCTTGACAACGCGGCAACCACACCCCTCGACGGGGCTGTGCTCGATGAAATGCTGCCGTACCTTAAAGAAAATTACGGAAATCCTTCCTCACAGCACGCGCTCGGCAAAGCGGGCGCGCACGCGCTTTTGACGGCGCGCGACAAGGTTGCAAAAATTCTGGGCTGCAGGGCGGAAGAGGTTTACTTCACCTCGGGCGGAACGGAGTGCGGCAACTGGGCGGTTAAGGGCGTCTGCGCCGCGCACGGCAAAGGGCATCTTATTGTTTCCGCGATAGAACACCCCGCGGTTCTGGAGAGCGCGAAGGATATGCAAAAGCACGGCTTCGAAGTAACTTATCTTTCACCCGACAAGGACGGCGTAATTCAGCCCGAAGCGGTGGAAAAGGCAATCCGCCCCGACACGGTTTTCTGCGCGGTTATGCACGCCAATAACGAAACGGGAGTAATCCAGCCCGTTGAAAAGATAGGCAAACTTTGCAAGGAGCGCGGAATTTTTTACTACTGCGACTGCGTGCAGACGGCGGGCGTTTTGCCTCTGCCCGCAAGCTTTTGCGACTGCCTTGCAATTTCGGCGCACAAGTTTTACGGACCTAACGGCGTTGGCGTTTCGTATATACGCGAGGGCGCAAAAATCCAAAGGCTGATTTCGGGCGGCAAGCAGGAGCGCTCCCAGCGCGGCGGCACGGTAAACGTTGCGGCGGCGGTAGGGCTTGCAAAGGCGCTTGAAAACGCGGTCGGTTGCGCGGAAGAAAACGACAAAAAAATCGCGGCATTGCGCGATAAGTTCGTTAAAAAAGTACTTGCAGAAATTCCCGAAACCCGCTTAAACGGCGGCGGTGAAAAACTGCCCTCGCACGCGAATATTTCATTTGCGGGCTGCGACGGCGAAAATATTCTGTTTCTGCTAGATATGAACGGCGTGGCGGTTTCCACGGGCTCGGCGTGTTCGGCGGG
>JAIEAS010000150.1 GCA_029071285.1 Clostridia bacterium | reverse complement strand
GTTCTGCGCGGAAGGTAGGTCCGAACGTATAAATCCGTCCGAGACCGGTTGCCGCCATTTCGCCTTCAAGTTGACCTGATACTGTAAGTCCTGCTCTTGCGCCGAAGAAATCGCCCGAGAAGTATTCCTCTTCGGTCTTCGCTTTGGCGTTCCACGGCTGAGTTGTCACGCGAAACATTTCGCCCGCACCCTCGCAGTCGCTGCCCGTGATTATAGGGGTGTGAACGTACTTGTAGCCGTGTTTATGGAAATAGGTATGGATAGCAAAAGAAAGCTGGTTTCTTACAGCGAAAACCGCTTCAAAATATTTTGTACGCGGTCTTAAATGAGGAATCGTCCTCAGAAATTCAAGCGTGTGGTGCTTTTTCTGCAAAGGATAATCCTGCGGACAGCCGCCAAGCACGGTTATATTCGCAGGTATCATTTCATAGCCGTTGCGCTCGCTGGGAATAAACTTGCCCTCAACCTTCAAAGCCGCGCCGACAACCAAAGCGGATTTATACTCGCTCTCTTTAAGATTATCCTTTTCTATAACCAACTGTAAATTTTTAAGGGTCGTGCCGTCGTTGAGTTCGATAAAGGCAACGCCTTTAGAATCGCGCCACGTGCGCACCCAACCGCAGACCGTTACGCTCTTTTGCAAAAAATCCGCGCCGCTTGTAAACAGCGTATTAATATCCGTATGCTTCATAAATAACTCCTGTCTGAAATTAAAAAATACGGACTGCCTTTTTTAAGGCAGTCCGCAAATTTGATTAGTCTTTCTTTTCGTCCTTGGAAACTACCTCAACCTTGTCGTAGTAGCCGCAATTAGCGCAAACGCGGTGAGCCTGCTTCTGTGAATGACAATGAGGGCACTCCACAAGTGTGGGAGCGGTTGCTTTATAGTTAGCAAATCTGCTGTTGGTTCTTGCTTTGGACTGTTTTCCCTTGGGTACTGCCATATTTATTCACCTCTTCTCTTTTTAGTTATTATTTACGTCAATACCGCTACAGTCCTCTTTGCACAAAATCAAATTAGGTTGACTGAAAAGTATTGCATCAGTTACAGCTGTCGTTAAATCGATAACCCTGCCGTCGTAGGTATAGTTATCTTCATCATCTTCCGTTACGAAAAGCACTTCAAAATCCTGCTTTACCGTTTGTCTTGCATCGTTCAGACAATAGGAGCACTGCCCGCAAATTATGTATTCAACGGTAAAATTCACACCCACGCTGTCGTCGTCGTAGATTTCATAATTTCCGCTGACGTTTACCGCGCCCTCTATCCGACAGAGCGGAACAAGACAAGCTCCTTCTGGCGGCTCGAACTGAAATTCAAAATCGCCGGTGTAGCGTTTAAGTGCAATTTGCTTCTGAACCTGAATTTTCATAACAAAAGTTGACTGCCGTATATTCCGCCCGACTATGCAAAACGGCATACGCCAAGCGAAATTACCTTAAAAGTATATTATATAGTCTATTCTTTGTCAACTCATTTTAAAGGTCGCGCAAAGAAATTTTTTACAAAAGTGCCGCCGTTTCACGAGCTATAACAAGCTCTTCGTTGGTGGGAATTACGAGAACCTTGACTTTCGAATCTTTGGTCGAAATTTCGTGAATGCCGTCTTTCCTTACAGCGTTTTCCTTTTTGTCGAGTTTTACACCGAGGAATTCAAGCCCCTCGCAAACGCCTTCGCGCACGTTGGGAGAATTTTCACCTATTCCCGCAGTGAAGACTATGCAGTCAAGTCCGCCCATAGCCGCCGCATACGCGCCGACGAACTTTTTGGTCTGATAATTGAACATATCGAGTGCAAGCGCGCAGCGGGCGTTGCCCTTTTTCGCGCCCTCGTCCAAGTCTCTGAAATCGCTTGAAACACCCGAAATTCCCACAACACCGCACTTCTTGTTGAGGTAAGTTACCGCTTCGGAATGGTTCAAACCCTTCTTCCTTGCAAGGAACTCAACTGCGGACGCGTCGATATCGCCCGAGCGGGTTCCCATCATAACGCCTGCAAGCGGCGTGAAGCCCATGGAAGTATCCACACATTTTCCGCCGTCAACTGCGGAAATGGAAGAACCGTTGCCGAGGTGGCAGGTTACTATTTTAAGCTGTTCGGGCTTTTTGCCGAGATATTTAGCAGCTTCAGCCGATACGAACTTATGGCTGGTGCCGTGAGCGCCGTAACGTCTTACGCCGTACTCTTTATAATCTTCGTAAGCAATTCCGTAAAGATACGCCTTTTCGGGCATGGTTGCATGGAACGACGTATCGAAGACTAACGCCATAGGAGTTTTGGGCATAACTTCTATACAAGCCCTTAAACCTGTTGCCGCCGCAGGATTGTGCAGAGGCGCAAGCTCGAAGGTCTTTTCTTCCAATGTTTTTAAAACTTCGGGAGTAACGAGCGTGGTCTTTTTGAAGTACTCGCCGCTGGCAACAATTCTGTGACCTACCGCGCCGATTTCGTCCATAGACTTAATAACGCCTATGCCCTCGTCTTTCAAAGCGTGCAAAACGAGTTCGATTGCCACTTTGTGGTTGGGCATATCTTTTTCGTAAACTTTTTCGTTAGCGTTGCCCCTAGCCTGTAAGAACGAACCGGGAATACCTATTCTTTCACAGCCGCCCTTTGCAAGAACCTTTTCGGTCTCCATATCGATGAGCTGATATTTAAGCGACGAAC
>JAIEAS010000015.1 GCA_029071285.1 Clostridia bacterium | reverse complement strand
ACCAGACGCGCTACCAAACTGCGCTACACCTCATTAATAACAGCATAATTAATTATACTTAAAATAAATAAAAATGCAAACTCTTTTAAGGCGTTTTGTTAAAAAATTTTACTATTTTGTCATATTAGGGCAATATAATTCATTTACTTAAATATTAAGGCTGTGATATAATGATATGGTGATTGCAGGAATAATATTATCCGTTTTTCTCGCGGGCGTTTCTTTGGCTATGGATGCGTTTGCTGTGTCTATCTGCGATGGAATGGTGTATCAAAATTTGAATAAGCGTAAAGGTGCTTTAATTCCTTTAACGTTCGGGCTGTTTCAGGCGATAATGCCGATTATCGGTTTTTACGTAGCAATGGCGTTTCAGAAGATCGAAGTGTTTGATAAAGTCGACCACTGGATAGCTTTTGCGCTGCTTTTGATAATTGGCGGCAAAATGATTTTTGACGGCATAAAAGAGCTAAGGAAAAAGGACGAAGAAGTACATATCAAAAAGTTTTCTTACGTAGAAGTTCTCGTTCAGGGTGTTGCCACAAGCATTGATGCGCTTTTCGTCGGGTTCAGCTTAAATGCGCTTTTAGACGAAGTAAATCATGTTCAGCTTTGGGCTTGGATTAGCGTAATAGCAATTGGCGTAATTACTTTTATTATAAGTCTTGTCGGACTTATAATCGGGGTAAAGGTTGGGCAGCTATTCAAGAAAAAAGTCAGTATTGCCGAAATTATCGGCGGTGTTGTGCTTATTCTTATTGGCGTGAAGATTGTGCTTAGCGGTTATGGAATTATTCCGTTTTAATTGTTTAGACACTTGTAAATTTCTTTAATAATCCGTTCATTTCCGCACTCAATGCAGTTTCTGTTGAGTGCGGTTTTCAATTTATTATCTTGAAATAACTTTATTATTTCTTTTTTGAGGCAGTCGGGCGAAAGCTGCTTTTCCGAAAGTACGCGGCAAACTTCTTTTTTACAGAAATATTCTGCATTTTTAACCTGATCGCCGCGGCTTGAAGAATTTTGCAGCGGTATGAACAGTGTCGGTATTTTCAGCGCTATGAGCTCGTTTGCAGAATTAGATCCGCATCTTGCAACAGCGCCGTCGGCGCAGGCGTAGATAAGTCCCATATCTTCAGCAAATTCAATCTGTTTATAGCCGCTGATGTTTGATTCAACTTTGTTGCCTCTGCCGCAGATATGAACGATATTGAAGCGTTTACAAATGTCGAAAGCAATATCGCGTATATTTTGATTGATAATTTTAGAACCGCTGCCGCCGCCGAAAACTATAAGTGTCGGGCGGTTATCTAGCTCCATAATTTCACGCGCGATTTTTTTGTCTCGGTCAAATATATTCGTGCGCATAGGTGAGCCGGTATATAGGCCGTTTTTAAACTGCTCGGCAGTGGACGGAAAGGTAGTCAAAACCTTTTCACACTTGCCTGCAATTATTTTATTGGCAAGCCCTGCGCTGATATCGGATTCGTGAGTCAGAACGGGAATTTTGCGCTTGTGCGCGGCAAAAGCGGGAGGGATGCAGACGTATCCGCCCTTGCAAAATACGAGGTCAGGTTTAATCAAATCAAGTAACTTGCCCGCTTGTTTTATGCTTTTAATCAATTTGAAAGGAATTGCAAAATTACACAGAATTTTTCCGCGCACGAATTTAACTGCGTCAAATTTGTAAAATTCTACGCCGTTCGCCTTACAGATTTTTTCTTCAATTCCGCCCGTACCTATATATGCTATAGAAAACTTGTTTTTAAGCTGTTCTATAAGCGCAATATTTGGTATAACGTGACCGGCGCTTCCGCCGCCGCTGAATACTATTTTTTTCATTTTATTTTCCTCTTTAAACTGCTGCTTACCTACAGCGTAGGGTATGTTTACTTAAAACAGCATGTTTATCAAGGCGAGTA
>JAIEAS010000149.1 GCA_029071285.1 Clostridia bacterium | reverse complement strand
GCGCGGGGTAAAGAACGGGCGGGGCAGTATGAAAAATATTTGCGTTAAAAGACAAAAAAGTGTACAATAAATTCCGAGGATAAATTTATGAAATTAATTCATTGCGCGGATATACATCTGGGTTCGAAGATAGACAGCTCGTTCCCGCGGGAAATTTCGGCAAGGCGCAAAGAGGCGGTGCGCAACACCTTTAAGCGCTTAGTGTCGTATGCCAGGAGCAACGGCGTTAAAGCAATACTTTTGTCGGGCGACGTCTTTGACGGCGACAACCCTTTTAAAAAGGACAAGGAGTTCTTTTTCAGCGTCGTTGCGAACAATCCCGAAATCGAATTTTTTTACCTGCGCGGCAACCACGACATTAACGGCGAGCGGGGCGAATACGAAAATTTAAAGACCTTTTCGGACTGCTGGACGGCGTACGATTTAGGCGGCGTTACCGTCAGCGGAATCGAGATGACGGGCGAAAACTGCACCTCGCTGTATTCCACGCTCAGCCTTGAAAAGGGCGGGCTGAATATCGTTATGCTGCACGGGCAGGTTGCTTCGTCCGCGGGAATGGACAAGATTAATTTATCAAAACTCAAGGACAAGAATATCGACTACCTCGCGCTCGGTCACGTACACGAATACAAGAGCGGCAAGCTCGACGACCGCGGCACGTGGGCGTACAGCGGCTGCCTCGAAGGCAGGGGCTTTGACGAAACGGGAGAGAAGGGATTTATCGAACTCGACGCCGATGGCGGCAAAATTACCAGCCGCTTCGTTCCCTTTGCCGAAAACGTAATAATAGAAAAGTCCGTGGATATAACGGGCGTCAACGACGCTTACGCAGCTTCTTTGAAAGTCAAGTCCGAGGTCGGGCTTGACGCAAAAAGTATTTACAGAATTCTCTTAACGGGCGAGGTGGATTACACGGTGGACGACCTCGTTTCGGATGCGGAGAAATATCTTTCCGGCGACTGCCTTTTCGTGCGCGTCAAGGACAGAACGCGCAAAAAAATCGATATTCACGCCTACGACGGCGATACCTCGTTGAAGGGCGAGTTCGTGCGCGCGGTGTACGCTTCGGACTACTCGGACGAGGACAAGGCGAAGATAATTTCCTACGGACTTAAAGCGCTTGACGGCGCGAGGGGGATAGAGTAATGAAGCTTTTATCCTGCTATATCGAAAACTACGGACAAATCAAAAAACAGGACTTTACGTTCGATAAAAATTTAACCTCGTACTGCGAGCGCAACGGGTTCGGCAAGTCCACGCTTGCTTCCTTTATCAAGGCAATGTTTTACGGGCTCGAGCCCTACCGCAGCAACAGCGCGGGGTTCTGCGAAAGGCTGCATTTCTTCCCCTTTGACGGCGGAAGGTTCGGCGGCAACCTCACCTTCGAGGCGGGCGGCAAGACTTATAAAATAGAACGGTTCTTCGGCGAAAAGAGCGACACGCAGGACGAGTGCGCGGTGTATCTCAACGGCAAAAAGACCGACGCGTTCGGCAGTGAAATCGGCAAAGCCGTTTTCGGGATAGACGCAAAATCCTTCGAACGCACGGTGTTTATCGGCAGCGACGAGATTGAAATCAAGTCCACGGCGAGCATAAGCGCGAAGCTGAACAACTTTATCGACGGCGACGAGGGGCTTGAAAACGCGCTGAAAATTCTTGAAGAAAGCCGCAAGGAATACAAAAAATCGCGCTCGGGGAACGATTTAATTTCGCAGAAAAAGAGCAAGATTGAAAGGCTCAACCGCGACATAACCAACGCGCAGAATATCCGCGACGCGCTTGCGGGCAAGTACGAAAAACATACGGCGCTGCGCGAAAAAATCGCTTCGCTTGAAAAGCAGGCGGAGGAGGCTCGGGCGGTCGACCTCGTGCTGAAGGACTGGGAGCGGTA
>JAIEAS010000148.1 GCA_029071285.1 Clostridia bacterium | reverse complement strand
TATTATCAGTCGTTTCCAACTGTTATCCCCCAGATATGGGCAGATTGCTCACGCGTTACTCACCCGTCCGCCATGTATTGCTACATTCGACTTGCATGTGTTAAGCACGCCGCCAGCGTTCATCCTGAGCCAGAATCAAACTCTTAAGTTTAATTTGTATAAAACCAACCACCGAAGTGGTTGTGGCTCTATCTCGACTTTATAGTCATTATCTTTGCTGACTTTGCTTTGTGGTACTAATGTACTTCAAAGTTAATTGACAGAAACTATTTTTAAATTCGTTTCCTTCTATTCAATTTTTAAGCTTCGTTAACCCGATAAAAACCGAGTGCCCGACCAGCGAGCTTGTCTATAATAACACAATAAAATACAGTTGTCAACCATATTTTAAAACTTTTTTCATAAATTTTTAAAGTTTTTTTAAGGTTTTTACTGTTTTTTTGTCGCCTGACGGCTGTGTATTAAACTGCTGCTCAGTCCGAGCTTTTAAAAGATACCACACCCGAACAAAACTGTCAAGAAAATAATATTTTTTGTCATAATTTTCCAACTTGGTTACTTTTTATCATTTCACGATAATTTCGCTCAAAATTTCCCCTATATATAATATGGTATATAGAAAAGCGCAAAAAAGGTTGATAATTTCACTGCGCTGTGGTATACTTCTTTCTGCCAAACAATTTAATCAGCAAACGGAGTATTTTTATACTCTTTTTTCAGCAAGTAAAAAGTTTATTTACACATAATGTGTAATAAGGCATAGTTGTATCCTATTCCTATTACATTATGTGTACGGGTAATTCCGTTTGCGGTTAGGAAATTGTTTGGCGACTGTTAGGGTACGTTATGCGGGCAGCCTTAACGACTGCCCTTAATTTTTGCCCGTAAATAAAAAATCTTTTCTACGGAGGTTATAATGAAAAGAAAAATTTTAGCAACCGCAATAGCTGCACTCACGGCTGCAACCTGCGCGGCAGGTTTAACCGCCTGCACACCGGATAAAAACGGCAGACCCCAACCCACCGCACTTGAAAACGCGTATGAAAATTACCGTCAGACACAGAATATGACGGTTACCGTCACCGACAGCCGCACCGTAAAATACGGAGACGATTATTCTGCTACGGTTAAAATCGACTACGCGCACAAAGCGGCGTATTCCAAAAAAATACGCACACACGTAGATAATTTGAATAACACGCACCGGATGTCTTATGAACACTACTATGAAATTACCTCTAAACCCGGTTTTAATATATACTCCATTTACAATGATATGGTTGAAGATGAAGACACTGCAAATTGGAATATAACAGACAGGTCGGATTTGTTTAATTTACCGACGGCAAATTCCGACCCGCAGAAATTTGAAATTCAGCTGCTTACCGATTTTGTGAACGACTGCATTCCTTCCCACACGCTTACCGATACAAGCTGGCGCGAAAGTGAAAACGCCGAGTTCAACTGCTCTTCATTGGACGTTATGAGAAACTCGTTTACCGCAAGCGCCGGCGGCTATACCGCAGACGTGTACTTTTGTATCAACAGCAGTAACGGCGCCACGTACACACCGTACGCCTGCAGCGTAACTATTAAGCTCGATACACAGGACAGATTCAGCAACATAGTTATAGACTTTGGTGCAAACGGAAAAATTTCAGCCGAATACGTTTACGGCAATACAACGGTAACTATCCCCGAAGAAGCCAAAAACGCGAACAAGAACCATTAAATAATTTAGCCGCCGCGCCTTGCAGGGCGCGGCGCCGTTCGGTTTTAGTTGACTTAAAAGCAAAATGAGTATATTATATAATTATGTATAAGGTACTCAGGATTATCTGCTGTGCGGTTGCTGTGGCGATTGCGGCGGCGGCGATATTCATTTTTATTTACGCGGGCTGGCAGTGGGGAATTGCCGCGGTAGTCGTTGCGGTATTTTTCGGCGCGCTGATGGTGCTTTTCAAGCAGCTGCAGGAAAAGAAAGAACGCAAGGATAATCCCCCTCCTCCCAAGGGCGATTTTATCACGGGCAGAGTAGAACAGTCTACGACTGAATCGTCAGAAAAAGTTAATAATGCCCCCGACAAAAACGAAGAATAAAACAATAGCGGCGCGGGCTTTCAGCTCGCGCCGCATTTATTTTATATCATTCTCTGTGCTTTTATGAAGTAGCTCCAGCGCGTTGAAGAAATCTGCTCGATTTTTGCGTAGTCAGAGGCGGTGTGAAGTATCCAGTTGTCGCCGAGATACAGCCCGACGTGCCCTATCCTCTCCAACCCCGTTTTGTTCTTGCGGGAAGCGTTGGTGAAGAACATCAGATCGCCCCTCTGTAGGTTTGCTTTTGAAACCGTTGTGCCCTGTGTTGACTGGGTTCGGCTTGTTACCTGCAGATTCACGCCCGCGCCCTTATAGAATATGTACTGCATAAGCGACGAACAGTCGAAGGCGTTTATGTTGAAATCCCTTGCAAGCACTCCGCTGCCGTTGTGGTACCTCGCCGCGCCGTAGACGTAGGGCGTGCCGAGAAGCTTCGTGCCCTCCGCAATGACCTTTTCAATCTTCGCGTTGCCGCTCTGCTTCATTTCCACAACCTCGCAGTACTTTGACGAAAGGTACGCCGAGCCGTTTTTGTAGTTTGTCTTGTACCAGCCGCCCGAGTTTCCTTCAAGGG
>JAIEAS010000147.1 GCA_029071285.1 Clostridia bacterium | reverse complement strand
GGGCTGCTGTCAATTGGACTATTATCGTTCGGGCTGTTGGCGTTGGGCTTTCTCGGTCTGGGAATGCTCGGCGTCGGGGTTTTCGGCTTCGGTGCGTTTGCAGCAGGTTTACTGAGCGGAGGCGCAATATCCGTCGGTATTCTGTCGTTCGGTGCGATTTCAATAGGCGTTACGTCCTGCGGCGCAATTTCTATCGGACAATTTGCAGTCGGGGCATTGGCGAAGGGACGTTATTTTGCTTTCGGTGATACTGCAACGGCAATGGTCGCGCTCGGAGCGACAAAAGCCGACGGAACGCTTTACTCACATTTTACCGGAATGCAGAATGATTATTCGGGTTATGATACCCAATCCGTACTTTCGGTTTTAGAAAACAACGTGCCTTCGGCGTTAAAATGGTTTATGAATATTGCTTTGTCAATATCGGGTGTGAAATAAAATTTCCGTGTATCTGATTTTTTTTGTGATATAATAAAAGTATCTATTAAAGGTAGGTACTTTTTTTATGGAAAAATATCTGAAAGATACGGCTATGCTCAACTATCACGCGCAGGAAATTGTCGGTTTAATCGAGGCGCACAAATGGAATGACCTAAACGGGTTTGATAAAATCGGCGCAATTTACGACTACGTTCAGAACAAAATTTTGCTCGGCTACAATAAATACGATAATCTTACTGCGACAAAGGTTTTAGCAGACGGCATAGGACAATGCAATACGAAAGCGACTTTGCTTATGGCACTGCTCCGTGCGGTCGGCGTTCCCTGCAGGTTGCACGGCACTAAGGTTACCAAAGTTTTTCAACGCAGTTTAATGCCAAAAATTATGGCAAAACTCGCGCCGCCGCTTATCGTTCACACCTGGGCGGAGGTATATTATAACGGCGAGTGGCTGAGCTTAGAGGGAGTGATAACCGATAAAGCGTATATTGCGGGTTTACAAAAAATGTTTCCCGACTATAAAGGAAAGTTTTTTGATTACGCCGTGGCAGTCAAAGATTTTGACGATTTACGCATCGATTGGAAGGGCGAAAATACTACGGTGCAGCAGCAAGCCCTTGTGGAAGATCTGGGCGTATTCGACAGTCCCGACGAGTTTTATTCAGAATATAAGCAGGAATACCGAGGACTTAAAAAATTTATGTACGAAAATATCGGCAGAAAAATTATGACGAGAAAAGTTGCGAAAATTCGTGCCAGTCGAACCTGACGCGGCGGCTTTTTGCGGGTATATTGACAAATCTTCAAAAATTATATATAAT
>JAIEAS010000146.1 GCA_029071285.1 Clostridia bacterium | reverse complement strand
CTCTCGGACGGTTTGTCCGAGAGCTTTTTTACAGTGCTTAAAATTTATCTTGACGCTTTCAATATTAAATGTTATAATCTTGACATTGTTAAGATTATGGGGGTCGCAATGGAAAAATTACATTATCATCACGGTAATTTAAAAAACGAACTGATAGAAAAGGCTATCTGCATAGTAAACAGCGAGGGGGAGCAGGGGCTTTCTATACGTAAAGTTGCAAGCGCCTGCAACGTTACCTATGCAGCGCCGTACGCACATTTCAAAAGCAAGGAAGAACTGCTTTTTGCCTGTCGTGAATACGTTTCAGAACAATTTGCCGATTATCTTTCAGATTCTGTTTCAAATGAGGATAAAACAAATCCCAAAACTCTGAATATACTTGGAAACGCTTATATTGAGTTTTTTAAGCTGCACCCAGAGTATTACAATTTTATTTTTAACAGCAAACAAACCTGTAAAATGGTTTTAACGCTTGACGAGGTAAAAGATAACTATCCGCCTTTTGAGGTGTTCAGAAAGGTATGCTTAGCCTTGACTGAAAAATACGGCATTACTAAGGAACAGGGCCTTGCAAAGCTTATTAAGTGCTGGTCGCTTGTTCACGGCGCAACGGCTTTGATAATTTCACCCAACGTAGAATTGAACGGCGACTGGGGCGAATACTTAAAAACATTGTACAATTGAAGAGGCGTGTAATGAAAAAATTTATTGACAGGTTTCCGGTTATATTTTCCGTCTTGGTTTTTGCAATCACTATGCCGGTAATCTGGGGCGCAACGTATCCGCTATTATATAAACTGCCCTTCTACTGGGCAAGCGCGATAAAATATACACTCACGTTTTTAGCGGTAATTGCTATTTGCTTTGCCGCTTACCGCAAAATACCGTTTACTCTGCAAGGCAAAGGTTTGCTTAAAGGATTGTTTACGGCGGGTCTGGTCGGTTTAATCTGCGCTGTAATGGCTTTTGTGTTCAGCTACAACACTCCCGACGTAACGCCGTCGGTTTCGACAGTTTTCGGCTTTGTTCTTTATAATCTTGCGATAGCGTTCAGCGAGGAATTTTTATTCCGCGGCGTTATTTTTACGCAGATGCTCGATAGCTGGAAAAACAAAAAAGGGTTCATTTGGATTGCTATAATCGTATCGTCCGTGATATTCGGATTAAGGCATTTACTCAATCTTGTAACTGCGCCTCAGGTGGTAATAACAACAATAGGTCAGGTATTGTTCACTTTTATGGCAGGCTTTTATCTTTGTGCGGTTTATTTAAGAACGCGCAATATCTGGATATGTATTATCATACATTTT
>JAIEAS010000145.1 GCA_029071285.1 Clostridia bacterium | reverse complement strand
GAGTTAAAAATTCCAGATTATAGCCTGTACGACTATATGCGCGTCTTTGTAAACGACGTTTAAATCAATCGTTTTGCCGTTGACTTTATATCTGGGTGTAAACATAACGGTCCGCGTGTCTTCATTCGTGAAATAAAGCATCCGGTCGTTATATTCTTTATCGTCAAACTCGCCGTTTTCGCCCAAGCCCTTTATATATTCGTCAAATATATTTTTAACGTAAGTATCGTACGCTGATTTAGTTGAGTTTTCAACCGCAAACTGCAATTCGCCGTAATCAAGCTCTTCATTCTTGTACTGAAGCTCTACCTTCTTCGCAAGAATATCGCCCTGCGGCGCGGCAAGTCCGTCCAATCCCAAAAGCGCAAGCTCGTCCGCGGTGTACCACGTTTTGTCGTTGCTGTCAATATCCCAGTACTCGTGACTCATATGCTCTATGTTGGCTTTTTCAACCGACAGCAGAAGCTGCTTTTCCTTATAGCTTCCGTCAACGTCGTCAACGTCGGTTTTAAAGTACATAACCGTGCAGGTATACTGGTCGTCCGATACCTTGTACGTCGCCATAAACACGCAATAAGACGACTGTACCGTCTTCAAATCTGCAAGCTCCGCCTCTTCGTCGAAAAGCGTTCTGTTGGCGGGGATTTTCGTATAGCACTCCGAAGCGAGCGCGTCGTAATTTTCTTCGGTGGCGTCGTTCCATACCACGGTAATGCCCGTGCCGTTTCTGCCCGAATAGCTTTCCGCTTTGGCGAGCTCCAGCTCGGGCAGGGTCAGCGTTTCGGCAGAAATGCCCGCGTTGGACCACTTTACGTTCCCTATATCGGGAGCTTTGTTGCAGGCACACAAAATACAGGTTGCCGCGGATAAAACACAAGTTAAACCTAAAATTACTTTCTTCATAACGGTTACATTATAATCTTACAATTGTAAGAAGTCAAGAATATTTCTTACATTTGTAAGAAAATAATATTATGAAAAACAATTTTGCAAATATTTTAAAAACTTTGCGCCTGGAAAAAAATATCGGTCAGGTCGAGCTTGCGGAAAAAATCAACGTCAGCAAGGGCGTTATAAGCCTTTGGGAAAACGGCTTGCGCGAGCCCAAACTTTCGAACCTGATTGCGCTTGCAAAATACTTTGAAGTAAGTTTGGACTACCTTGCGGGATTAACCGAGTTTTAATCCTCAGGCGGAATATAGCACCGCCAGAACCGCTTGGGGTTGAATAAAATTTCAATCTCTTCACCAGATTCGTAGTAACGGTTTTTGCTGTAACCTATGCTCGTTCTCTTTCCTACTTTAATCTTTACTTTATAGATTACTCCAAGCACCTTTCTCGACTCGTGGCTCCCGCTGCCCGAGCCCAGTCTGTGCGAAGCGAGATAGGACGAAGCAACCACCACTCCCGTCGTTCTCACCGCGTTTTTGTCGGTTCTTGCAATCCGTATCCGGATATTGCGGTAAAGCACACTTATTATAAGACCGGCAAGAATAGTTCCGCCGAAGCCGATTGCAAATCCGTAAAAGCCTGAATGAAAGTGCTTATCAAAGTATATGGTTAAATAATAAGGTGCCAGAATAAGACACGCAAGAAATATCAAGCCCCCGATAACCGCCGTTACCGTCGCAGTTTTAAACCCGTTCAGCCACTGCCTGCCGTAGAATTTCGCTTCGGAAATCTGCCTGTCAATCCCGCGCTTATTTTCGTTGATATCAACGTATTCGTCGTTAAGATTTTTCTTAACGTCTTTTTTATTTAACCCGTCGTCGTTATTTTCAGTCATATAATTATCTCGCAAACGGTTTGTTGAACGAACCGATTTCAATAAGATTACCCTCGGGGTCGGCTATATAGCACGTTCTCTGTCCCCACGGCTCAGTCGTGGGTTCCAATACTGGTGTCGCACCCTTAGCCGTCGTCTCCTTGAACTGCTTGTCTACCTCTTCGAAGGTATCAACGTATAAAGCGATTTCGAAATGCCCGTTAAGTCCTTTCAGGTATTCGTACTTTCTGTTCGTCATTTTTTCGAAGTTCTTTCTCCCGTACAGCATAAACAGCGTGCCGTCTTTTACGAGATAGACGTTCAACGTATCTTCGCTTTCTTTGATTTCAAACCCAAGCACGTCGCGGTAAAAGCGCACCATTTTTGCCATATCGTTTACAAACAGCCCAACCCCGTCAAGTTTCATTTTTTGTACCTCTTTATATGAATTTAATTT
>JAIEAS010000144.1 GCA_029071285.1 Clostridia bacterium | reverse complement strand
GACGATATTTTGTTTATCTGCGAAATAATAACTTACTGC
Organism: Clostridia bacterium; assembly: GCA_029071285.1. GTDB lineage: Bacteria > Bacillota > Clostridia > Christensenellales > Borkfalkiaceae > Coproplasma. Next base: position 11,145 of record JAIEAS010000144.1, on the reverse strand, counting down.
GTAAGACCTGACTCTCAGAATTAACGGACGGCAAAATATGAATGCTTGGAAAAAATTTTTACAATGGTTTGCAAACCCCAAATGGTATTTTCTGTTGCCCTTAATTCTTATTGCAATAGGCGCGACGGTTGGCGGAACGCTAATTCTCACGCAGGACAATCTGTCCGGATATATGATTTGGGGTTACGTCCTGCTCGGCGTTATGGCGGTAACTTTAAGCTACTCGGTTTTCGGAATTATCCGCGTTTATCCCAAAGCAAAAGAGCGCATTTTAAAATGGTCTGAAAAGCACCCGCGCATAAACAAAGCCTTTAACGAATACGGCTTCACCACCCTCGTTATCACCGCCTGCTCGATAATAGTAACCCTTGCGTTCGCGGTGTATAACGGCTCGATAGCAATAGTTATCCGCTCGGTCTGGTTCGGCGCGCTTGCGGCTTACTATATCGTTCTGATAATTCTTCGGGGCAGTATTCTCACCTATTACGGCATAAGAAAAAGGGCTGCCCTTAAAGGACAGTCCGAAACGCAGACGCTGATACGCGACGGCAAGCTTTACCGCACCTGCGGAATATTGTTGTTTTTGTTGCCCGTGTGCCTGTCGTTTGCGATTTTGCAAATGGTTCGGGCGGGCGACTCGTTCGAGCATAAGGGCATAACCATTTTCGTTTATGCAATTTACGCTTTTTTCAAAATTATAACCGCGGTTTACAGTTTAATAAAAGAACGCCGCAACCGTTCAATGACAGTTACGGCGATAAAGAATATCAAGCTTGCCGACGCAATGGTTTCAATCCTCGCTTTGCAGACTGCTATGTTCCGTGAATTCGGCGGTATAGGCGATATAAGCACCGTAATGATGAACGCAATAACCGGCTTAATAGTTTGCGTGCTGACGTTTGCCCTCGGCGTATCTATGATTATACAGGCAAGCCTTCGCATTAAAAAACTGAAACAGCAAGCGGAAACTGACGATGAACAAAGTGAAGATAACGGTACTCAGAACGACCTTTGAAGAAGGTCGGATATTTTACGTTATCAACCGCGTCCGCTGTTTTATTGAATATCGAATATAGAAGGCTGGCTTGCGGAAGATAAAAGAAAGCTCTTCTGGTTGCCCTGTATCACCGTGTCGGACGGAAGCACCCCGCCGATTAAAAGCGGCGACTTCGGGTTATGGTTTTTATAGTTTTCCTTGACCTTTGCCATATCGTTGTTGGCATAGCAGTAACGGCAGCCGTTGGGGCAGGTGTCGTACGCGCCCACGTCGCGGCTCTCTATGCAATGACAGCCGTTGCGCAAACCCTTGTGCTTCAGCTCTTTGAACTCGCAGCCGTTCGCCCTGCCCAGAATTTCCAAAGTGGCGCAGCCCGAGGCGTGAATGCCGTACTTCGTGTAATCCCCGTTCGTTCCGCAGGTCTGAATGCGTATGCCGTATTTGCCTGCAATCGCGCCCAGCTTTTCCGCCAGCTGCAATTTGTCCGCTTCATTCAGAGGAATGAGTTCGGGCATATTTTTTTGCAGTTTTTTGTACATTTCCACAAAGCTGAAAATACAGCGGTCTATATACGGCGCAAGCCGCTTTGCCATATACTCGAAAGTTTCAAAGTGCTTTTCAACCGTGTATTTTTCAGTAAGCAGAACGGGGTCGTAACGCCACGCAATTCTCCCTTTGCCTACTATTGAAGAAAGCTTTATAAGGGTATTTATACTCGTATTGATATCGGGAACGTTCGGCTCTACGTCCCTGCCGTACGCCGTGATAGTGTAATGAAAATAAGTGCGGTATCTGTCCGTAATCTCTTTAAGGCGGGGAAGTATCGGCGCGTAATTTTTCGAGCAGAACATTACCAGATCAATTTTTTCGGGCGATAGCTCGTAGCGCGTAACCTTATTCGGGAACAGAGGATTGCGGGCTAAAACGAAGCCTTCGGCAAATCTGTTCAGCAGCCATTCGGAATAATATTGAACGGTATCGGTTCTTGCGCCGGTGTTGAGTATCATTTTTTAAATCCTTTCCGTTTACTCGCGGATATACTTTTTATCCGCTGCGGCAATTTCCGTTTCGTCTGAGATATACCGCTCTACTCTCATATGCAGATTATATTTGTTGCGGAGCTCGGTAATTTTTTTCATCACAGGCGAAGCGTGGTGCTTATCAAGCGAGCTTTGGTCTTTCCATCTGTCGATTAAAAGCACGGTTTCATTATCGTCCATCGGGAAAAAGTATTCGTACCTTAAATTCCCCTCTTCCGCGCGGGTGGCTTTGACCGTTCCGCCTGAAACCATTTCTTCCGCAAATTTTTTTGCGTTTCCGCCCTCGCCGCTGTAATAAATGTTTATCGTAATTGCCATTATTGTTTTCCCTGATTGAGTTGTCCGATAAGAGAATCAACGTTATTTCCGCTTATGCGCGCGCCCGATTTCCAGTTTGCTTTGGGAGCCGAACCGTGCAGATTTGTTGCGCTTGAACCGATAGGGCTGCTGCCCGAGGTGCAGAAGGGTATAATAGTTACGCCGTCAAAATCATAGTCGCAGCTTTCAAAGAAGGAATAAATAATTTTCGGCGCTTGCCCCCACCATATGGGATAGCCGATAAAAACAGCGTCGTACTGCTCTATATTCTCAACCTTTCCGCTGATTTCGGGACGGGCGGTCGGGTCATTCTGCTCGCGGTTTGCACGGCAGTCGGTGTTGTAATTCAAATCGGCGGTCGTGTACGGAACGGCGGGCGTTATCCTGTAAATATCAGAGCCCTCTATCCGTTCGTTTATTTTTTCGGCAACCTTTTTCGTAGTGTTCGTGCAGGAAAAATATGCGACCAAAACTTTTTGTTCAACAGTTACGGGCGGCGTATCTCCGCCTTCACCGTCGGGTTTATCCGGATTGTTACAGCCCGCAAATGCAAAAAGCAAACATATAACGCAGGCTGTCAGAACGTAAAACAAACTTTTCTTTTTCATAAAATCCTCCTGAATTTTTTATCCGTACCCCCGCGGGGGTATCTTTAATTTTTATTGCAAAACCAAATCGGTTTTATTATCCAGTCCCTTTAAAATTTTGCGGAAGCGGAAAAAGAAAATAGTTCCGCACAGCACCGCCGCTATGCTGTCCGCGGCGCATTCCGCCCAGTACACGCCGCCCACGCCGAGCGACATAGGAAACAGAAACGCAAACGGAACGAGCAGAATAATTTTTCTGAGTATCGCAATAAACAAACTTATTTTGGCTTCCGTAACGGCAACGAAGGTCGTCTGGCAGGCGCGCTGAATTCCGAATATCAGCATACCCGCGACGAACACGGGCAGATATTTATCGGTGATTTTCAGAACTTCGGCGTTGGAAGTAAACATACGCCCGAACAAGTGCGGGATACACATCATCAGAACCGCCGTTACCGAGCAGTACGCCCAGCACACTATTGCCGTAATGAAGAACGCCCGCTTCAGGCGGTCTTTATTTTTTGCCCCGAAGTTATAGGACAGCACGGGCGTTACTCCCTGCGTAAATCCCGAAACGGGTACCGAAATCAGCATCATTACGCTTTGCAGTACGGCGAGAGCCGAAACGTGCATATCGCCGAGGTCCTCTCCCGCCAAATCGCCGTAGTGCTTCAATCTGCCGTTGAGGACTAAGCCTATTACCGACTCGGTCGCCGCCATAACGAAGGGCGCGAGCCCCAGCCCGAAGATTGCGCCCATAATTCTGAAATCCAGCTTCATATACCTGTAATCGAGCCTAAGCGTAGCGTTCTTTTTAAGAAGCACGCAGATTATGAAAATACAGCTTGCAAACTGACTGATTACTGTTGCGATTGCCGCACCTTTTATTCCCAGCTTAAAGACGAAAATAAACAGCGGGTCAAGTCCGATATTGAGCGCGGCGCCTATAATCATACCAATCATAGCCATTGCGCTCTTGCCCTGAGCGGTAAGAAAGGTATTCAGTCCCACGCTCAGCTGCACGAACAGCGTGCCGATAAGATAGAAAGTTAAATAGTCGCTCGCATATTGAAAGTTGTTTTCGCTTGCGCCTATAAGGTACAGAAGGGGACGCTTTGCAAAAAACGCAGTAAGCCCTAGCACGACCGAAAACACGCACAGCATAACGAAGCCGTTGTTAAGTATCTTTTTGGCGCGTTCGGGATTTTTCTCGCCCAAAGCCTTTGCCGCGAGCGGCGCGCCGCCTCCCGCCACGAAGGATGAAAACGCCGAAATAAGCGTGAGAATGGGCGCGCACAGTCCAAGGCCGCCCAGAGCGTAGCCTTCCGTGTCCGCCATATTGCCGATATAAATTCTGTCTACTATGTTATACAACAGGTTCACGAGCTGCGCCAGTACGCAGGGTATGCCCATTTTAAAACACAGCTTCCAGATTTTTTCCGTACCGAGCAAATCTTCTTTAGCCATAGCGTTATAATATCACTTTTTACGCCCTTTTACAACTAAAAAAAACAGACGGAAAACCGTCTGCTTTTTTATTGTAAGTTTAATACATTGTAAGTTTAATACATAGGAATGTACGATACCGAAGCCGAAATGGTCATCATTATGAATATCATACAGCACGCGATAGCGCCCGTCCAGACGTTGCCCGTTATCTTGTACAGAAGTCTGTTGAAGATAGGCAGAATGAACATCATTACCACGAGTCCGAACACCATATTGACGAAGAGCCAGACTTCGTTTTCGTTGCCCCAGTTTCCGTAGAAGGGCGAGCCCGTCGTGAAGTAGCAGAAGTAATTTATAAGCAGTATAAACGCAAGTCCCAGACTGTTGCCGAGCGCGCTGACGAGCAGCACCTTCCACTCCTTCCAGCCCTCGTGTCCTATCGAGCAGTTTACGCGGATAGAATTCGAGATATAGAACACGAAGATTATAGGCATATACTCGAGCGCGGTAACGAACATTCTCGCGTTCAGGGGCGAAGCCGATATGAGCAGGAATCTGAAATCCTGATGGAACGCCCAGTAGCTGAGCTGCAAAAGGAAGTAGAACGAAGCGAACATTATGAGCGCAAGAAGTATTGCTTTAAGCACGTTGAATATAACGCCGTACCACTTTTCGCCGCTTATCTTTATGTGGTGGAATTTCTGCCAGTCGTACTGAGGGGTAACTCCCTTTATCTTCCACATAAGGTATTCGTACAGGTTTTCAAGCAGAGTCGTTCCGAAGAATATCACAAGTCCTATCGCGCCGTTTATCGCCGCCCATAAGAGTATCGCGTTAATCATTCTCGCGGGGAAAGTAAAGGTGAATACGCTTGCCGAGCTTGCCGTGGGGAATTTCTCTATCGAGAGGTTTGCAAGAGGTATATAGTCGAGGCAGGCGATTATCGCCGTAAGTATCATACACGACCAGAATATAACCTTGTGCGCTACCGTCTTGGGCGCCTTCTCCTTTGCGGATAACGAGGCGGTCTTCACAGTAGCCACGCTCTGCATTCCGTCTGCCGTGCCCTCGGGAGCTTCCGCAGTCTTCTTTTTGCCCTTCTTTATGGTTGCGAAGAACGGCGTGTTCATAAGCACCGCGCAGAGCGCTATCACGAAGGTGAAAGCCGAAGCGAGCGCAAGTCCGTTGAAGAATTCTTTGCCGAACCATATCTGACTGAAACCGTCAACGTCCGAACCCATATTAAGGCTTTCGTTGAAAAAGTTTACCGAGTTTGCGATACTCTCGCCGTCGTACATCTCGAAGCAGTGGTTGATTTTTTCGCGGTGGATAATTCTGTACGTTCCGTCCGCCATACTGCCGTAGCCGTAGTCGGTCATAACCTTGTCGTAGGTTACCGTAGAACCGTTGACTTCGTTCAGGAAGCGGAGCGCAATTACTTCATACGCCGAAGTATCGCCCTGATAGCGGTAAGCGCCCTCGTCGTAATATGCGTATGAAAGCGCCGCGTTGCACTTTAAATTCTTATACTTGTTTGCCGCCGATTCCTTGATATATCCCGAGATATAAACAGATTTAATTACGCTTTCCTGATAGGTTGCGCCCGACATATCCGCGGCAAGGGTGGTTACGTTGCCGCCGCCCGCCGAGTGGCCTATCGCGCCGAAGCGGGTTTTATCGCAGAATTTGAAATCGTCCGAATTGTTGTAAACGTACTGCACGAGGTACTCGATACCGTTCGCGCCCGCCGTCGAGGTTTCGGTCGTTGCGCCCTGACCGCCGGGGTCCATACAGAAGGCAACCGCTCCCCTTCTCGAAAGCTCGATGCAGTACTGCGCCATAGAAGCCTTAGTGCGGGTGAAGCCGGGAAGGACGAACACCGTCGGCGCGGGGTTTTCTTCGGTAGCGGTTTTGGGCACGTACATAGTTACGGAGTACGTGGGCGACGCTACTTTAAGGTTAATTTTTTTGCCGTCCACTTCCGTGTACCAGCTTGCGCCTTCGTCGTCAGACTTTCTGTCATCCGCGGACACGTCAACCTCAAGTCCGTCCTTCATATAATAATACTTGTCGGAAATGGTGTACGCCGTGCCGTTAATCTTGCCCTCGTTGTACGAAAGGGTCATTTCCTTTGTAAGCGTAAAGTCGGAAATCTTAACGGAGAAGCCCGAAGTTTCAACCGTCATAGCGCAGAAACCAAATATAAATATCAGTCCCAGCGATACGCACGCGGTGATAAAGGATTTCTTTTTGCAGAACGCCTTTACCTTCTGCCCTATCGATAACTTCTTATCAGCTTCGGGTGCGGGTTGAGGCACAATCTCCGCCGAAACGGGCTCAGCCTCTTCCGTCGCCTCAACGTTTTTGCGGATAACAAGTTCGTCCCCGGTATTGCGGAAATATGCGATACCGTTGAGAATAAACGCGGGCGGGCAGACTATGCTCAGAATCCAGCAGACCAAAAATTTGATATTTTGTTTTTTGCCGAGATTTACTTCGGTCATTTTTTCTTTTACGGAAGTAATTACGAAGCCGTTGTAAAGGTTTATAAGTCCTAATATGAGGAACAGCCAGTACCAGTTATTTGACAGTGCAAAGAAGCACGCGCAGGTTACAAAGCAAAGTGCGGTAAATACGTAACTGCATATAGCCGTAGCTTTCATCAATTTTCTTTTTAAGTACATTTCCTTTCCCTCCTTACGCCGCAGGCGCGAACAACGCACGCGCAGCTTCTTCAGACTTAAACCAGGTAAACACTGCCTTAGCAAAGTCGTTGGTGTCGTCGTAAAGGTCAATATAGCGTCCAGTCTTATCGCCCATCTTTACGCCTGTCAATCTGTTTTCGGCTTTTAGCGTTACGCCGTTTGAAGTCAGATTACCGCCGAAACCTAAAAGTATATCCGCGGGATTTTCGGCTACCGCAGGTCCCGCCGTAGCAATTTTACCGTCATAAGCGCGCATCTCGATTGTAAGAGCGGAAACGTCTACACCGCTTGCAGTCAATGCGGTTTTAAGACCCGCAATGACGTTCTTTACCAAATCTTCACTAAGTCCCGAACTATCACTCGTCCACCAGCCAAAAACTAATTTCGTCTGAGTGAACTCGCCGAAATCATAAGCAGGCTCGGGTTCGGGTTCGCCTTCAGTCCACTTTGCGTAAAGGGTTAAATCATCCGTAACGGGGGTTGAAAAGTCGTATTCGTTACCTTCGGTGCAATCCACGTCCGTATACCAGCCGCCGAAACCGTAGCCCTCTTTCGAAGGATTAGCAGGTTTCTGAACGGTCTTGCCGCTTTCAACCTCTTTCTCGTCAACCGCGCTTCCGCCGTTGGAATTGAAGGTTACTTTGTAGGTTACTACTGGTACGGGTTTTAAATTTTCAAGTACCGATTCTTTGCCTTCGGCAACGTACTTTTCGCGTATCCAGTCGTAGACCTTAACGGCAAGCTCTCTTTCGCCCAGATCTCTGTCAACGCAAAGCGCCGCGTACCTATCTTTACTGCCTATCGCAATATTGCTTGCGTTTTCAAATATATCTTTGCCTTTTTCCATACTGCCCGTGCCGGTCAGGTTTGAAGTACCCGCCCAGCCGAGCATAATATCAACGTCGTCGTCCTTTCTGATATTACCGCAGGAAGTTCCTACGTTGCCGCCGTATCCACGGATAACGATTTCAAGACCGCTGACGTCGTAGCCCTCTTGCGTGAGATACTCGCGAAGCTGCGTTTCGAACGCCGAAATATCACCGTCGCTTATACCGGAAGTTCCGCTGTTGCTGTACCATGCGATTACGAGATCGCCCTTGGGGATTGTCGTCTTGTCGATAACGATAGGCACCGCCACCGCCGTGCCGCCGTTCGTCCAGTCCTTGACCGCGGCGTAGCGCACTATGCCTCCGCTGGATATAAGCAAATCTCTGTCGTCGCCGTACTTCCAATCGTGCGAAGCCGACCAGCCCATAAACTTATACCCTTCGGGCACTGCGCCCTCCGCGTCCTCGTCGAATGTCGGCGCTATCGCGTTGTTGAAAATGTTTACCGTAACACCGTCAACGTACTTGCCGTCTACTTCGAAAACAACGTTAACGTCCTTTTCAAACGCGCGTAAAAGCGAACAGCCCGAAAGCGCCGTCAAAAGACAGGTAACTACCGCAATAATTACGGCAATTAAGTGTTTTTTCATATAGTTTCCTCCTCATCATTTTAAATTTTTATTTTAAGACCCGCAAACCGCTTCCCAAGCCGCGCTCTTCAGAAGAGAAGCCGTCTCGCCGTCAAGCGTGCCCGTAAAGGTTGAAGTCCTCGGGTCGATATTCAGAATTGTCGCCGCGTGAACGCAGGCGGATAAAAACGAACCGATATACGAAGGATGTCTGTTGTCTGTATGGTATAAACCGTACTGCGGATATTCCGCATACACATTGCTGAATGCTTTGCCCACGTGAGATACCGAAACGCCCAACTCGCCTGCAAGCTTGTCGTACGCCTCGCGGAGCTGTAATTCCATTTCGGGAATAGTGATATTCCTCTTTGCAGCCTCTTCGGGATAGCCCCACGTAGAATACAGATAAATTTTGCAGTTTTTCTGCGTTGCGTCTATCTTGTTTTTAAGGTTTGTTGCGCCTTCGGAAAACTTTGCGTAATTGTCTATCGGGCGGACACTCTGTTCCTGCAAAACTACGATATCGTAATCGTCAGAAGAGGTCAGTTTTGCGTCCACGATTTTGCCGTACTCGTCGTTTTTGTCGGCGAATTTAGTCAGGAACCAGCTTCCCTGTGTAACCGACTCAACCGTTACGTTCACGCCCGCGCCTTCCGCCAGACTTGCGACGAGCGCAGGAATATCGTTGTAGTAAGTAAAGCTGTTGCCGATAAACAGAACCTTCATATTATGCTTTACGCCTTCGACGGTGTAAACTTCGGGCACGCCGCCATTTAACCGCCAGTAGTCCCCCGCCTCCGCGGGATTTGTCTGCGAATAGATATAAATCTTCGCGCCGTTTGCGGACAGGTTTTTATATACGCATATCTTCGTATCTGCGTTAAAAGCGTTTTCGCCTATTCGGGTTACGCTTTCGGGGATAATTACGGCGTCCGCCTTGACGTCCGTGAATGCGTTCGCACCTATTCCGGTTACGCCGTCGGAAATGACTATATCCGTAATTCTGCCCGACTTACCATACCACGGAGCTTCTTTTTTGGAAGAGAAACCGCGCATCGCGCCGCTGCCGTCCACGTTCAGAATAAAACCGTATTTGCCGTTGTCCGAAAAGCTTGCAATTACCCTGCCGCCGTCCGCCGAAACGTTCCACTCGGTTTTATCTTCCTTGCCGCACGCGGTAAAGCCAAGTGCGAAAATGCAAATCAACGCAAGCAGTACCGCCGAAAATTTTAATTTCATTTTTAACCTGTTAATGTTGTTATCGGGGCAGACGGTGTAAGCCGTCTGCCCTTTTGCTTGCCGAAGGTAAGCAAAAATTTTACTTATTTAATTTGGAAACTCCCGTCTTTACCGCCGCTTCCGCAACCGCTTTCGCAACCGAACGGTGCGCGTTTTTGTCGTAAGCGTAGGGAAGTATGTAATCAGTCGAGAGCTCTTTGTCCGAAACACAGTCCGCAATTCCCTTTGCCGCCGCAATCATCATTTCGGTGTTTACGGTGTTTGCTCTTACGTCCAGCGCACCGCGGAAAAGTCCGGGGAACACCAGAACGTTGTTTATCTGGTTGGGGTGTTCGGAAGAGCCCGTGCCAACTATAAACGCGCCCGCTTCCTTTGCGTCCTCGGGTTCAATTTCGGGAACGGGGTTTGCGCAGGTGAAGAGAATGGGTTTATCCGCCATTGACTTAACCATTTCCTTTGTTACGCAGTGCGGTCCCGAAACGCCGATAAACACGTCCGCGCCCTTCATTGCGTCCGCAAGCTTGCCGCGCTGCAAGCCGAGGTTGGTTATTTCCGCAACCGCTTTCTGCGCGGGGTTTAGCCACTCTTCGCCCTTGCAAACGATGCCTTTCAGGTCGCAGAGAGTTACGTTCTTTACGCCGAGCTTTAAAAGGAATTTGCCGATGGCAATTCCCGCCGCGCCCGCGCCGTTGATAACGAGCTTAATTTCGCCGATATTCTTTTTCGCAAGCTTCAACGCGTTTAAAAGCGCAGCCGCCGAAACGATTGCCGTGCCGTGCTGGTCGTCGTGGAATACGGGGATATCGAGTTCCTCTTTGAGCCTCGTTTCAATTTCAAAGCAGCGGGGCGCCGAAATATCTTCGAGGTTGATTCCGCCGAAGCTGCCCGCCATTATTTTAATGGTATTGATAATTTCTTCGGTGTCCTTCGTTCTGAGGCAAATGGGATACGCGTCAACGTTGCCGAACGCCTTGAAGAGCGCGCACTTGCCCTCCATTACGGGCATACCCGCCTCGGGTCCTATATCGCCCAGTCCCAAAACCGCGGTGCCGTCGGTTATGACGGGAACGGTATTCCAGCGGCGGGTCAGCTCGAATGACTTTTCCACGTCGTTATGAATAGCCATACAGGGCTCGGCAACACCGGGGGTGTAAGCAAGCGAAAGCGACTCTCTGCTGTCAACGGGTACACGGCAAACGGTTTCGATTTTGCCCTTCCATTCACCGTGCTTTTTTAAGGATGCTTCTCTGTAATTCATAATTCCTCCTGAAATGAACGATAGAAACGAACATTTTTTTAAATTTTCTTTCATTTTTGTTTACATTATAATACTAAACCGATATAATGTAAAATG
>JAIEAS010000143.1 GCA_029071285.1 Clostridia bacterium | reverse complement strand
TTACTCCGCACAGTCCGCCGATTACACCGACAAGACTTCCTATTGACGAAAGCGAGTCCGAACGGTGATGCCACGCGTCCGCTTTAATCGCGCCCGAGTTGCACTTTTTGGCGGCGTGCATAGTGTACCAGAACATACCCTCTTTCACCGCGATAGAAACCACCGCCGCGGCTAAGGCAAGGTAAGTCGGGATTTCAAAATTTTTGTACGCGCCCGTAACGATATTGCTTATTCCGCTGTAACCTATATACGCGCCCGTTCCGCACAGCACCACGGCAAGGATAATCGCCGCAACGCACTCGAACCGTTCGTGCCCGAACGGGTGGTTTTTGTCGGGAGCTTTTGAAGCGATTTTTACGCCCATTATAACAATCAGCGTTGAAAACACGTCCGAGGCGGAATGGATTGCGTCGGAAATCATAGCCATCGAATTGCCCAGAATACCGGCGACCAATTTGAACGCCGACAGCAAAAAATTGACTATTATAGTTACGATTGAAGTTTTAACCGCAATTTTCTGTAAATCCGTACTCTGCATTTATCCCATTCCGTAAAACAGTTTAAATATAGTATATGCCGCAAGCAAACTTCGGGTTACGCTTGCGGTTTTAACTATTCTACACGCATTCTTTTATAAAGTCAATAAAAACGGGATTTTTCGTCAACTTTATTCGGGCAGAGGCATATATACATAAAAGGAGGTATATTATGGATAAAAACTCAACCAACACAACAGAACCCGTTAATCAACCTACGGCAGAAGAAATCTGCGGCTCGACGAACATTCTCGATACCGTACATCTTAAAAATCTCGTGGAAGACCTCTCAAGACTTTACGGCACTTCCGTATCAACGAAAGTTGCAAAGGACTCAAAAGTTGCGGCGGAAAAAAGACTGATTGAAGCTATCCGCGCCAACCTCGACCGCTATAACGGCTAATAATACGTATAAGAAAAACACCGCCGCGCTCCGCGCGGCGGTGTTTTAATCTTCGTTTGTATCAAACGTTTTTTTAAGTTCTTCGTCTATTGCTTCTATAAAATAATTATAGCAACGCGCCGCTTCGCGCACCGCCTTAATTTCCTTCGTGCCGCAGCTGCACATAGCGATATACTCATTTATCAGTTCTGCTTTTTTACGCTCCTTGTTTTCGTATACTCTTCCGCACTTGTCTTTTCCGCTTTTTTCAAGCTCTTTAAGCTTGGTTTTAATTTGTGCGCATCTTAAAACTATATACTCCATATAGTAGGCGCTGTTCAAATCATTTATGTGGTTACCCAAACCCCTGAGTTCATTTAAAAGAGAAGTGTCGTAATTCATTTTTTACCTCGCAAAAAAATAAAGTGTGCCTCAACGAGGCACACCCGAAAATGCGCTCGTTGTTGTCACACAAACTCAATAAAGCCAAATAGGCAAATTGAAGCGCAAATTCACAGATTTGCGCCTATTCGGCTTTTCCGTCTATTGAGTTGTGTGACATTTAACAGTTTAACATAATCGGACTTAAATCTCAACCTTTTTACATAAAATTATTTTAGTTAAACAAAAAAAGACGGCTTTCGACATTATTTTACAACAGTAATACCGCCGAGCGCGTGTGCGCTCGGCGGTTTTTTTTATGTTATTAAAATTGACCTTTGTTCTTCCTGTTCTGTTTAACGGTGCGTTCAAAGCCGTAGTCGGACGGGGTGTAATAAACTCTATCTTTCAGCCTGTCTGGCAAGTACTGCTGTTTTACCCAGCCGCCCGAGTAATTGTGCGGATACTTATAATTCGCGCTCTGCGCCTTGGTATCCTTGTCCCCGAAGGTGTTGTCCTTTAAATATGGCGGAACTCCGTCGTCGTCGCGCACCTCGCGCGCGTCGCGTTTCGCCGCGTCCATAGCCATAACAACCGAGTTGCTCTTGGGCGCTTCGCAGACGTAAATAATCGCGTTGGATATGGGCAGCAAGCCCTCGGGATAGCCGATTTTTTCAAACGCAGTCAGCGCGGAAGTTGCAACCACCAGCGCGTTGGGGTCCGCCATTCCCACGTCCTCGCACGAGTGCGCGATTACCCGCCTTAAAACGATAAGCGGGTCGCAGCCGCCTTCGATTAATCTCATTGCGTAGTAAAGCGCGGCGTTGGAATCGCTCCCCCTCAACGATTTGCAGAACGCGGACAAATAATCGTAATAGGCGTCCTCGTTGTAGGACAGTGCCTTGCGCTGAATGGACTGCTCTGCGTCCGCAAGCGTGATTACAACGCTTCCGTCCTCTTGGGGCGGAGTGGTAAGAACTGCAAGCTCCAACGCGTTGTACGCCGTGCGCAAATCTCCGCCCGCCATGTGGGCAATATGTTCGAGCGCGTCGTCGTCAATCTTTGCGTTGTATTCTCCGAGGCCCTTGCGCTTGTCGCTTACCGCCTTTTTCAAAGCGCCGCGTATGTCCTCTTCGGTGAGGTGCTTAAACTCAAAGGTTCTGCACCTCGACACGATTGCGGGCGTCATCGAGGCGTAGGGATTTTCGGTAGTGGAACCGATAAAAATTATCGTGCCCTGCTCGATTGCGGGCAGCAGTGAATCGGACTGCGTTTTGTTGAAACGGTGGCACTCGTCCAGCATAAGGTAGGTGCGCCTGCCGTACATTTTCAGATTGTTGCGCGCCTCTTCCACCGCCTTTTTTACGTCGGAAACTCCCGCCTGAACGGCGTTTAGTTTTATAAACTCGCCGTGGGTGGGTGAAGCGATTATGTTTGCAAGTGTTGTCTTGCCAGTTCACGGAGGTCCCAAGAAAATGCAGCTCCCGAGCCTGTCGG
>JAIEAS010000142.1 GCA_029071285.1 Clostridia bacterium | reverse complement strand
ATAAAGCATTTTTTAGACAGTGTTGCGGGCGAGGGATTATTTCCGCAAAACTCGAAGGTAGTTGAAATCGGCTCGGGCGGAGGTTTCCCTTCCATTCCTCTTAAAATTATAAGGGATGATCTGGACTTTACCCTGATAGAAAGCACGGGAAAAAAATGCGCGTATCTGAACGAGGTTGTGGACAAGTTAAACCTGAACTGTGTACAAGTCCTCAATATCCGTGCCGAGGACGGGGCAAGGGACAAAAATCTGAGGGAAAAATTCGATATCGCCTGCGCGAGAGCGGTCGCCCGCCTCAACACCCTTTGCGAGTACTGTCTGCCTTACGTCAAAGTCGGCGGCTCGTTCATAGCCTACAAGGGCGAAGTCGAAACAGAGACAGAAGAAGCTGCAAACGCCATAAAAGTTCTGGGCGGCAAGATTGATAAAATTATTTCTTTCGATCTGCCCGAGGACGGCGGCAGAAGAAATATTATCAAGATTACAAAAATAAAGCCCACGCCGCAGAACTACCCGCGCGGTCAGGGAAGGGAACGGAAAAATCCGCTGTAACAACCAAATCATTTTAAATACAAACAGATTTTAAGTGCAAATTTTGGCTTATACTTCGTTAAAGTCCTTGACAATCCGTCCGTGGATTGCCTGCGGGCTTTGCCTTGTCTAATCTCAAAATTTGCTGCTTAAAATTGCGAAGCACCTTAAACAGCGTATTTTTTAACGATTTATGTGCGCGGGACGCGCAGTCATACAGAGACGTATTACAAGCGGCGCGCGTGCGGAAAGCGCAAAAAAGCCGCGTTTAAGGCTGGTTAGTATTTAAAATGATTTGGTTGAGGTATTATATATGTATAAAACGGTCGCGTTCAGCGGACACAGAGTTTTAAAAGGTTACGATTTCGACCCCGCCCTTATGGACAGGGTGATTTTTAATCTCATTAAAACGGGTACCGAAAATTTTTTATGCGGAATGGCTCTCGGCTTCGATACCGCCGCAGCGGAAGCGGTTCTGGAATATAAAAAGAAATACGGCGTAAAACTTACCGCCGTACTGCCATGCGCAGACCAGTCCGAAAGCTTCGGAGAGGCAAACAAAATAAGATACGAAAGAATTCTCGGCGGCTGCGACGAGGTGATTACCTTATCCGACGAATACTTCAAAGGCTGTATGCACGCCCGCGACAGATACCTTGTCGAGAACTGCGACGCGGTAGTCTGCTTCCTCAGAAAGAAAAGCGGCGGAACCTTTTACACAGTAAGCTACGCCAAAAAACTTAATATTCCTTTGATAGAATTATAAAAAAGCGCGTCTGAATAACAGCCGCGCTTTTTAATGTGTTTCTTTATACGTCAAAACTTCCTATAAAGTCCGGTTCGGCGGTAAAAATATCAGAACGGTGTTTTAAAATAAATATTGCCCGCAAAACGTTATCCTTGTCTTTTTTATCAAGAGTGATACTGAAAGTGCGGTTGTAATGTTTTAAATGACCGGGAAGATTATTACCGGACGGATCTTTAGACAGGTATTGCCTGATTTTGTACGTTAAGCCGTCAGATTGTGAAGTGGAGCCGTCAAGTTCACTTATGTGTACTGCGCCGATTTCTTTAAAATCTTCCGCAGTGTAGTCATAAAAAATATATTTAAAACTTGCCTGCTCAGTCAACATGACAATAAGTTGGTTGTCGACAAACTCGTAATTTCTGTCAAAATTATCAACAAAATATTCAAGCTCTTGTTCACTATAATCTGAATATTCATAGGCAGGTTTTTCCGCGGAGTTATCAGAACCGTCATTCCGATTGCCGCACGCCGCAAAAAAGAAAGAGGTCACAATCAACAGACAAAAGCAAAGCAAACTCTTTTTCATAAAAACCCTCCTGTTTATTTAGATTAAAATTATTTTACTATAAAAAAAGCAGAAACGCAAGAGGAACGGAAAAATTCCCGTTCCTCTTAAAAAATGTTTTTATATTAAAGAAAAGCTTTGAAGGCGTCGGCCTGGGCTTGCCGCACCGCGCCGTTTTGAATGTAGTCCAGAACGAATGAGGTTACGCCCTCGGCGATAATCTCGGACATTTTATAAACGACGTTCAGTCGGGTAGCAGAAAAAAGCGCGTAATTGAATACCGACTTTTCCGCTATAATTCCCATAATTGAAATATCGCCCACCTTCGAAAGCCGTTTGTTTGCTCCACTCCCCGGCTTGATTGCACGGCGGGCTATTTTTATTAATCCGATATCGCCCGCAAGCCCAACCGCGGCGTCAATCGCAATCACGGGACTTAGCGGATGGGTTTCCTTTAAAAATTCGTTCATATATTTAACTTCGTGCGCGGTGATGGGCTTTGCCAGAGTTCCGTAAACGTAGCAGTTGGTTCCAGCCAGCCGTTCTTTAAGTTTGGTGCCAGTAACGGGACCGAGAGAATCCCCCACCGACAAATCGCTGCCGATGCAGAGAATTACAGGGGCAGCTTCGGAATTTTTCAATATCTTTTTCAACGCAAGGCACACCCCGCCCGGAGCCAGCGAATTATACAAATTAAACGAGTAGTCCATAAATTACCTCGTGAAATTTATTGACAGCTTTCTCATTTATTATAATTATTCTCTGTAAATTGTGTTCACGACCAAAGTTTTGAACATATAATTAAAAAGACCGTCGCCGCCGCGGAAGCGGTAACGGCAAAAATTATCCACACAAATTCCACAATTTAACAACTATCCACATTTCTGCCATTTTGCCTGAAAGGCGGTTGCGGGTAATTTTATCCACAAAAATTGATCAAACTATCCTTAAAAG
>JAIEAS010000141.1 GCA_029071285.1 Clostridia bacterium | reverse complement strand
AACTTGCGCCTTAGCAATTATATTGAAATATGAAGAAATTTGCTTTAATCCCGCTTTGCGTACTCTCATTGTCGGCGGCGTTTGCCGTCGGCTGTAAAAAACCGGTCAACTATCTGGACTATATTTCCGAAATGCGTTACGGAATATGGCTGTATTCCAGCGACGGGCTGGAGGTTAAAATTTACCGCTCGTCAAAGGAAACTCCGTACATAGCCGACGGCATAAAAAGCGAAATGTGCGATTTAACCGAGGTGTACGTTACCCTTCCCAAAACCTACGACGAGGTCGAGCTTAGCATCGGCAGCGCGGGCGGCGAAATGAACTGGCAGGCGGTTGACAACTGCTATTATATAAGCTTTGCCGACGAAGTTTCGGGCGACAACGTGGAAGTTAATCTTACCTGCGGTAAGGACAGCTATTCCTGCACCGCGGTAAGCGTTTTGTACGGCGGTGTTATGGACTGCAACGGCGCGGTCAAGTGCGTTATCGAGCACGACGCCGAGCTCTTTAAATCGATGACCGAAAACGGAATTTTCTGCGGCGAAATTTACGCGCGCCTTCTGTACGACGAAGGGTGTTACTACTACGTCGGCGTGTGCGGCAGAGATAAGAATATTTCCGCCTACCTCGTCGACGGCGAGCGCGGCAAGATAATCGCAACCAAAAAAATTACCGCATAAAATTTAAAGCGTACTTCAAAGTACGCTTTATTTTTTAATTGAAAAATTCAACTATTATGCTGTTCTGCACGAAAAGGCTTTCATCCTTTATGCGGAAATACTTTCCGTCGCTCTCGACGAAGCCTTCCACCTTTTTGATTGCTTCGGCGTACTTTTCCCCGAAATTACAGCCGAAAAGTTTTTTATACTCCTCCAAATCTATCCCGCGGACGGTGCGCAGCGCGAGCATAATATACTCTTCTTCCTGCCCGTCCTCGTCTATTTCCTGCCTGTCGATAACGGCGAAGTTGTCGGACAGAATACACTTGAAATATTCGTCTAAGTCGTAGGTGTTGGTGAAGCGCACGTTTTTAATGCAGGACGAAGCCGAAACGCCGAAGCCTATATACTCGCCCCTGCGCCAGTAGTTTAAATTGTGCCTGCTCTCCTTGCCCTTTTTGCTGAAATTTGAAACCTCGTACCGCGCAAAGCCCAATTCTTCGAGTCTGGCTCTGCCCGCGTCGTAAAGCGAGGCAACCTCGTCGCCGTCGGGCAATTCTCCGTTGAGATAGTCCGAATATATCGGCGTGCCGTCCTCGGGGGTTAAAGCGTACATAGAAATATGGCTTGCGCCGAACGCCGCGGCGACCTCGATAGTTTTTAAGACGTCGTCCGCGGTCTGATTTTTAAGCCCTATCATAACGTCCGCACTGAAATTTTCGCCCTTTAAAAGTTTTGCGCAGGTAACGAACTCGTTGAGGGTATGTATTCTGCCTATGTCCCGAAGCTGGCTGTCAATCGCCGTCTGCAAGCCCACGGAAAAGCGGTTGATACCGCATTTTTTATAGAGGTCTATCTTCCCCGCGCTTATCGTGCCGGGGTTAATTTCAATCGTGATTTCCGCGTTTTTTGCAAGGCGGAAATTTTTTCTGACCGAAGCTAAGAGCATAGCGATAAAGCTTTCGTCTATAACCGACGGCGTTCCGCCGCCTATATACACGGTGTCGAAGGTGTAGTCTTTAAGCTCGTCCTTGCGCTTTACCATTTCGCGGTAGACGCACGCCATATAGCTTTCGGCGAGGTAAATTTTATCGGGGAACGACGCAAAGTCGCAGTATCTGCACTTAGCTTTGCAAAAAGGTATGTGAATATAAATTCCTGCCATCACTGCCTCCAACCGCTTTTTTGCATATCGACGGTGTACTCGTCTTTAAATATAACGCCCTCGGCTTCGAGCAGGCTCTTCTGCACTTCTCTGCCGCCGAACGCAAATCCAGAAGTTAAGCTTCCGTCTCGGAACACCACGCGGTGGCAGGGAACTATCCCTTGGTAGGGATTGCAGTGAAGCGCCCAGCCTACCTGCCGCGAAGCCCTCGGCGAGCCGACGATATGCGCAATCTGTCCGTACGAGGCAACCTTGCCTTTCGGTATCAGTTTCACCGCCTCGTAAACGCTTTCAAAAAAGTTCATAAATTTAATCTTTGTTAGTTTTTAAAATCTGCATAAACACTTCGGACGGCACTTCCACACTGCCTATACTGCGCATACGCTTTTTGCCCTCTTTCTGTTTTTCAAGCAGTTTTTTCTTACGGGTAATGTCGCCGCCGTAGCACTTTGCAAGCACGTCTTTCCTCACCGCCTTAACCGTTTCGCGCGCGATAATTTTGCCGCCTATCGCCGCCTGCACGGGCACCTCGAAAAGCTGTCTGGGGATTGCTTCCTTTAAATTTTCGCAAAGCGTTCTGCCGCGGCTGTATGCGGAGTCCTCGTGCACAATCATAGACAGCGCGTCGCAAACGTCGCCGTTTAAAAGAATATCGAGCTTGACTAACTTGCTTTGCTGATAGCCCTTTAACTCGTAGTCGAAGCTTGCGTAGCCGCGCGTGCGCGACTTTATACTGTCGAAAAAGTCGAAGATAATTTCATTCAGGGGCAGGTCATATTCCAGCCGAACGCGGCTTTTATCGAGGTAGGTCATCTGTAAAAAGGTTCCCCTCTTTTCGCGGCATAAGTCCATTATCTGCCCTAAATAATCGGGCGGCGAATAGATATCCGCTTTGACGATGGGCTCTTCCATATGCTCGATTTCGGACTGCGGGGGAAGGTGCGACGGGTTGTCCACGAAGAGAACTTCGCCGTCGGTTTTAACGACCTTATAGCTTACGGACGGCGCGGTGGTTATGATTTCCAGCCCGAACTCGCGCTCGATGCGCTCCTGTATGATTTCCATATGAAGAAGTCCCAAAAATCCGCAACGGAAGCCGAAGCCGAGCGCCACCGAATTGTCGGGCTCGAATATGAGCGACGCGTCATTGAGTTGCAGCTTCATAATGGCGTCTTTAAGGTCGTTAAACCTGCTGCCGTCCAAGGGATAAATTCCGCAGAACACCACGCTCTGCACTTTTTTGTAGCCGGGGAGGGGCTCCGCCGCGGGGTAGTCCGCGTTGATTACCGTGTCGCCCACGGCAACGTCAAGAATGGATTTTATCGACGCCGCGATATAGCCTACTTCGCCCGCCGCAAGTCCGTTCTTCGGCAGAAGGTTGGGGCTGAAGGTTCCCACTTCGACCACCTCGTAAATTTTGTCCGAGCGGAAAGTCTTTATCCTGTCGCCCGCCTTTACGCTGCCGTCCTTTACTCTTACGAACAGAATTACACCCTTGTAATTGTCGTAATAGCTGTCGAATATCAAAGCTTTTAAGGGTCTGCCGTCGTCGCCGTCGGGCGCGGGGAAGTAATTTACAACCGCTTCCAGAACGTCTTCTATGCCTATGCCCTCTTTCGCGGAAACGAGGGGCGCATTGGACGCGTCAAGCCCTATGACTTCTTCAATCTCCGCTTTCGCCTCGTCGGGGCGGGCGGAGGGCAAATCGATTTTATTTATGACGGGCAAAATTTCAAGATTGTTTTCCAAAGCCAGATACACGTTTGCAAGAGTCTGCGCCTCCACGCCCTGCGACGCGTCCACGATTAATATCGCGCCCTCGCACGCGGCGAGAGAACGCGAAACCTCGTAAGTGAAGTCCACGTGTCCCGGAGTATCAATTAAATTAAGCTCGTACTCCTGTCCGTCCTTTGCGGTGTAAAACATTCTGACGGGGGTAAGTTTGATGGTTATGCCGCGCTCGCGCTCTATGTCCATAGAGTCTAAAAGCTGGTCCTCCATTTCGCGTTTTGAAACCTGCCCCGTCTTTTCCATAAGCCTGTCGGCAAGGGTTGACTTGCCGTGGTCTATATGCGCTATAATACAGAAGTTGCGGATATTGCTTTTTTTGCCCATAAATAAGCCCTGAAATTTTTTCTTAAATTATATAAAAGTTTGAAAAATTAATCAAGTTATTTTAACCGCCCGCGGCGTTGCCG
>JAIEAS010000140.1 GCA_029071285.1 Clostridia bacterium | reverse complement strand
ATAAAGAATTTATTTCTGTCCTTTGGTACCGTTATGTTTCCTGCAAAGCTGAGTTTTGGCATTTTTAATTCCCATGGCGCATTATTGTATTCGCTTTCATCTATGGTTTCTGAAGTGATTTCCCAATGATACTTAGAAGTAAGTGTAGTGCTGCCTGAATCAGTTGTATACGTTATACTCTGAACTTCTTGCCACTCGTCTTTTTTACAGCCAACGGTTGAAACACAAAAAAGCGTCAATAAAACGAGAGTTAAGGAAATAACTAATTTTTTCATCAGCGCACCTCCTAATTAAAGTATATAATATAGATTTTAATAATGCAAGTAAAAATCAAACGCCGTGCGGGGAATGCCCGCACGGCGTTACTTACTTTCAGATTCCTAGGCTACGCTCGGAATGACGGCGTTTACTTTTTGATAAGGGTTAAAGTTACCTTTTCGCCGTTGATGTTCTGCTCTTTGGTGTAGCCGTCGGCTGTGCCTTCAACTATTTTTTCCGCGAGAACGTCGGCGGCAAAACTGCCGAGACTTAAAACCTTTTGCGCCCTTCCCTCAGCTTTGAAATAAACGTAAATTCTGTCGGTTACTTCAAAGCCCGCGTCCTTTCTCATATTCTGGATTTTGGAAACAAGCTCCCTTTCAACGCCCTCCAAAACGAGTTCTTCCGTAAGCGCGGTGTCGAGCGCTACGGTAATTCCCCTGTCCTCGTCAGCGACGAAGCCGCCTGCGCTTTCGGTGAAAATCTGCAAATCTTCCTGCGTTAAAATTACGTCCTCGCCCGCGATTTCGTAAGTTCCGCCGTCCTTGACCGCGTTCACGACTTCCTTTGCGTTGCAGTTTGAAAGGAACGCCGAAATTGCGCCCAGCTTTTTGCCGTACTTGGGACCGAGCGTTTTGAGCTGAGGTTTAAGCTTGTAGGTGATATACTTGTCCGCGTCGTCCGCAAAATCGAAGCTCTTGATATTCAGCTCGTCCAGAACGATTGCGCGCTCCTCTTCGGAAAGCTCGATATTGCGTGTGGAAACGACTATCATTTTTGCAAGGGGCTGACGGTTCTTCAAGTTGCCCGCATTTCTTGCCGCCCTGCCGAGCACGACTATGTCAAGCACCTCTTCCATTCCCTCTTCCAAAGTCTTGTCGATATACTTTTTATCGGCTTTCGGGAATGAACAAAGATGAACGGACCTGGGCTCGTTTTTGAAGAACTGCGGAACTAAGTTTTGATAAATCATTTCCGCCATAAAGGGCGTGTACGGCGCGGTGAGCTTTGCAAGGGTTACAAGAACGGTGTACAGCGTTGTATAAGCCGCCGCCTTGTCGTCGGTCATATCCTTACCCCAGTATCTGTCGCGGCCGCGGCGCACGTACCAGTTTGAAAGAACGTCCGCAAAGTCCTGCAGCGCGCGCGAGCTTTCAAAAATTTCGTACTTTTCAAGACTGCCGTCTACAAATTCAATAAGTGAGTTAAGCTTTGACAAAATCCACTTATCCATAACCGTGAGCTTGCATTTTGAAAGCGAGTATTTGGACGGGTCGTACTTGTCAATCTCCGCGTACAGCGTAAAGAACGCGTAGGTGTTCCAAAGGGTGCCCATAAACTTGCGCTGTGCTTCGGATACCGTTTCTTCCGCGAAGCGCGAGGGAAGCCACGGCGCCGACGAGGTGTAAAAATACCACCTTACCGCATCCGCGCCCTGCTTATCGAGAACGCTCCACGGGTCTACGACGTTGCCCTTGTGCTTGGACATCTTTATGCCGTTTTTATCGTTGACGTGCCCTAAGACTATGCAGTTTTTAAAGGGCGCTTTTTTGAACAGTATCGTGTTGATTACGAGCAGCGTATAGAACCAGCCGCGGGTCTGGTCAACCGCTTCGGAAATGAAGTCCGCGGGGAAGGTCTTTTCGAACACTTCCTTGTTTTCGAACGGGTAATGATACTGCGCGAAGGGCATCGAACCCGAGTCGAACCAGCAGTCGATAACTTCGGGCGTGCGCGACATTTTGCCGCCGCACTTGGGGCACTTGCAGGTGAGCTTGTCAAGATAGGGGCGGTGAAGCTCAATTTCACCCTTAACGCCGCACTTTTCTTTAAGCTCCGCCTTCGAGCCTATCACCTCGATTTCGCCGCAGTCGGGACATACCCAGACGGGCAGAGGCGTTCCCCAGTACCTGTCGCGCGAGAGTCCCCAGTCGATAACGTTTTCAAGGAAGTTGCCCATTCTTCCGTCTTTAATGGTGTCGGGCATCCAGTTGACCGAGCGGTTGGATTTGATAATATCCTTTTTAACCTTCGTAACCTCGATAAACCAGCTCGACTTCGCGTAATACAAAAGGGGCGTATCGCAGCGCCAGCAGTGCGGATAGTCGTGTTCGAAAGGAATTACTTTGAATAAGAGTCCCTCTTTTTCAAGTCTGTCCAGAATGGGCTTATCTGCTTTTTTTGCGAACGTGCCGTTCAGACTTTCAAACCGTCCGTCAAAACAGCCGCGCTCGTCAACGAGCTGCACGACGGGCAAGCCGTAACGCTTGCCGACCTTGTAGTCGTCCTCGCCGAATGCAGGCGCGATGTGAACTACGCCAGTGCCGTCGCCCATAGTAACGTAATTGTCGCACACGACGTAGTGCGCCTTCAAAGGCGCGTTAGCGGGGGAAATGCGCACAATCTCTTTTGCGGTTTCCTCAAACAGAGGCGAGTATTCGAGTCCCTCCCACTGCTTGCCAAGCTTTTTATCCAGAACTTTGTATTCTTCGAAGAATTTTGAAACGAGCGCTTCGGCTAAAATATACCTCGCGCCGTCCGCCTCGATTTCAACGTAAGGCTCGTCGGGGTTCATACACAGCGCAACATTCGAGGGCAGAGTCCACGGCGTGGTCGTCCACGCGAGGATAAAGCGGTTTTCGCTACCCTTTACCTCGAAGCGCGCGACGGCGGAATTTTCCTTTACGCTTTTATAGCCCTGCGCAACCTCGTGCGAGGAAAGGGCTGTGCCGCACCTCGGGCAATAGGGCACGATTTTGTGTCCCTTGTATAAAAGCCCTTTTTTGTGCATTTCTTTAAGAGCCCACCACTCGGACTCGATATAATTGTCGTCGTAGGTGACGTAGGGGTTGTCCATATCCACCCAGTAGCCGACGCGGTCGGACATCTTTTCCCACTCGCCCTTGTACTTCCAGACAGACTGCTTGCACTTCTGAATGAAGGGTTCTATGCCGTAGCTTTCAATCTGCTGTTTGCCGTCAAGCCCCAAAGACTTTTCAACTTCCAGTTCGACCGGAAGTCCGTGGGTATCCCAGCCCGCTTTTCTTAAAACGTGGCTGCCCTTCATCGTCTTGTAGCGGGGGATAATATCCTTCATAACTCGGGTCAAGATGTGCCCGATATGAGGTTTTCCGTTAGCCGTGGGCGGTCCGTCGTAGAAGGAAAATTCTTCGCCCCCCTCGTTTTTTTCAATGCTTTTCTCGAAAACCTTGTTCTCTTTCCAAAAGTTTATAACTTCCTTTTCGCGTTCAACAAAGTTTAACGAGGTGTCAACCTTCTTGTACATATAGCACTCCTTAAAATATAAAATCAGCGCCCGAGTTTCGGACGCTGATAATGCGCTTATAAACCACCAAAACAAACGAACATTTGCCGTAACTTGTAACGGGTTACGAAACCGTATTTTCTTAATTGCCAAAGCTTTCGGAAAATAAGCTGAAAGGTGATATTTTTTAAGCGCGCTTGCTTCCTTGCACCGAACGGAAGCTCTCTGTAAAGCCATACGCTTAAAAACGGTTGTCCTTCGTCATAGCCTTTAAGGTTAAATTGTATTTTGATTATATTAAATTTAATTTAAAATGTAAAGCGTTTTAACACACTTGTAATTCTGAACGCAGTCGAAAAACGGCATAATGATAACGCAAAATTCAGCCGTTCAACTCGTTAAAGGGTTCGTCCGTGGTATCGGCGGGGTCGCCGTAGACGAAGTTTGAGCCGAGGGTTTCAGTCCAGTACTTTTCGTCAACAACGAATACCGACGAGC
>JAIEAS010000014.1 GCA_029071285.1 Clostridia bacterium | reverse complement strand
AGTATTTTTCAGTCGTGCCTAACGGCGATATTTACCCCTGCCACCAGTTTGCGGGCGAAAAGGAATTTTTGATGGGCAACGTCTTCGAAGGCGTGCTGAACGGTGAAATCAGGGCAAAATTTGCGTCTTCCTGCCTGTTCACGAGGGAGAAGTGCGGCGACTGCTTTGCTAAATTTATCTGCAGCGGCGGCTGCAGCGCGAACAATTATCATTTTACGGGCGATATGAACACCCCTTATCCCGTGACTTGCGAGATGATGAAAAAGCGTATCGAGTGCGGAATGCACACCCTTTCGCGCAAAAAAGAACTAAACGGTAAAAAAATTGCCGATAAATAATTAAAACAATTGACTGCCGTTTAAATATTTAATATAATAGGGTAGTTAAATAATCGATATTTTTTAGGAGTTATCAGATGGGCAAAATCAAATCGGCGATAATAACGGCGATATTACTTGCCGCAATCGTGGTTCTCGGGTTTTTTGTAACCGTTTCTTATACGGTGCCCAAATCTAACGGTGTAGACAGATACAATTCGTTTATAAGCAGTATCCACCTCGGCGCAGACCTTACTGGCGAGGCGACAGCCGTTATTTATCCCGAGGGCGTAATTTCGGTTACAGACTATAAGGAAGGACTTCCCGCTAAACCCGAAGAGGGCGAAGACAAGTACGCGGACAAGCTTGAAAAGTACAACAAGTATATCAACAAGTATACTCAGTGCGGCAGCGTTTACGTTGAAAAGGACCTTTTGGAGGACGAAGAAAAGGATTTAGCCGAAAGCGTTAAAAAAGACGCGGCGGTGCTTTCTTCCCGCTTCGATAAAAAGGGCTATTCCAGCTATTCGGTTTCCGTTCAGGACGACTACACTATACGCATAGCCGTTCCCACTAATTTTTCCTATTCGGCTTATAAAAATCTCAACGCCAGCGCGCGTTCAACCGAAACTAATAAAATAAGCCGTACCATTCAGTATCTTACAACCACGGGCGAGCTTTCCGTCAGCAGCGAAAAGCACAATATCCCCACTAAGGATAACGCAGCGGACTATTTCAAGAGCTTTACAAAATATTCCGCCGCAAAAAATTATGCGGTTAAAATTAATCTTACCAAAGAGGGTAAGGCGGGAATATATAAGCTTACTTCCGATATGGTTGCCGATTCAGAAACCGCGCTCAACTTCTACGTTGGCGATACGCAGATTTTATCTCTGAACAACATATCCGAAGCAATAAAAAGCAGCTTTTATATCCAAGTAAACAATGAGGCATTGGCGGAAGATTATGCAATCATTCTCAACTCTGCGGCAAAGGGTGAAACGCTGAGCCTTAACTACGGCACTTCGGACGACCTCACTATAAATTACGCGTCTGCGGCGCTCGGCGACAATGCTGCAATTTATCTGTTCGTGTCCTTGCTCGTTCTTGCGGTCGGTGCGATAGTTTACTCGATAGTCAGATACAGGAAGCTCGGACTTGTCAACGCGATTATGATTTTAATCTACTCGCTTGCAATGATGACCGCGATTCTTCTCATTGAAATCCAACTCACCGTAACGGGCGCGTTCATGATAATTTTAGGACTTGCGCTTCTTTGCGGAAGCAACTTTGTGGCGTTCGAAGCAATCCGCGGCGAAACCAAGCGCGGCAAGACGATGCACGCGGCAATCAAGTCGGGCTACCGTTCAAGACTTACAGCCATACTCGATTTGCACGTGATAATGATTATAGTATCGCTTATGACTACGCTGATTTGTATGTTCACCTGCGCGGGTGAAATCTTCGCGTGCGCGTTCATATTCTTCATAGCGTCGTTTTCTTCGTATATCCTGTACTGGTTTACAAGATTTATGTGGTACGTTTTATCCTCGCCCGCAAAAGACAAGTTCGCTTTCTGCGGCTTCAAAAGGGAGGTACCCCTCGATGACTAATTTAAAAATTTCGGCAAAAATGCATATTATGATTATCGTATCTTCGGTAATCATAGCACTCGGAATAGCGGTTGGCTGCATTTGCCACTTCGTTGCAGGCGGCTACTTCAACTACAGCGGAGAGTACAAAAGCTATCAGAGCGTAACGGTATCCTACGTAATTTTAGACTTCAACGGCAGTAAGGACTTGCGCGAGCTTTGCGACGGCGAGTTTGACGAAGCCGGTGTAAAATACTATAACTGTTCCGAAGTGGAATCAACTACCGCGGGCGGCGAAATTACTTTCAAGTTTGCCAAAAACGCCGATACCGAAAAAATTCAGTCGGCGGTTACCGCGATTAACGAAAAGCTGAACCAGATGTCCACCTTAAGTTCGGCGGCGTATCACAACGTAAAAACCAACCTCGGCGGCGAAAACGTAATAATTTACGGCTCGGTTGCGCTTGCGGCTTCAATCGTATTCCAGTTTATATACTTTGCGATAAGATACAGGCTTACAAGGGCTTTGGCGGCGCTTCTTGCCGACGTTCACAACCTTGCAATTTTCATAAGCCTTTTGGCGCTTTGCCGTATACCTTTGTCGTCAACGGTAATCGTATTCGCGGCAATAACGGTGCTCACGACTATGATAGGCTGCTGCTTCCTGTTTGACAGGGCGCGTAAAAATGCAAAGGACGAGCAGTTTGCAAAACTCGGAAATTTCGAACAGGTTGACACCTGCGTGAAAGAAAGTTTTGTAAGCATATGCATAGCTTCGGTGTGCATAGCGGCGGCAGCGGCGGTGCTGTTCGTGCTTCTGTCGATAAGCGCATTGTCGGTGGTTCAGATTGCAATTCCGGTTCTTTTGGGACTTGTCAGCGCGATATCTTGCGTGTACGGAACGGCGTTCTTCACTCCGGCGGTATATTCCCGCTTTAAACGCATAGGAGAAAAATTCAAATCAGAGCGCAAACAAACGAAAAAAGCTTAAAAAAATTTAAAGGCGGGTAACACCCGCCTTTTGTGTATACCGTATGAAAAGAATAGTACCCGAACGCGAATTTTCGGCGGAACAACTGAATAAAATCAGGTCGCTTGCGGCGGAGGTCGGTCTTTTGGAAGATACGGTTTCCATTCTTTACGGAAGGGGAATCGACGATAAAGAAAGAATCGAAAGCTTTATAAAACCCTCGCTTGCGCACTTTATTTCGCCCTTTAAAATGCAGGGTATGAAAGAGGCGTGCGAGCTTATAAAGAGGGCGCGCGACGAGGACTGGTCGGTCGTCGTCTACGGCGACTACGACGCGGACGGAATTTGCGCCTCTACGATTATGTGTTCGGCTTTGCGCGACTTCGGTATAGAACCATTGGTTTACGTTCCCGAGCGGCGCGAGGGCTACGGCATAACCCAGGCCGCCGTCGACGCCATTTTCGAGGAAGAGTTTCCCCAGCTTTTTATTACGGTTGACTGCGGAATTTCGTGTGCGGCGGAAGTGGAGTATATCAAAGAGCAGGGCGCGGAAGTAATCGTTACCGACCACCACGAGCTGCCCGAAAATATTCCCGACTGCATCTGCATAAATCCCAAATTCAACGACGGCTATATTTACGACAATCTCTGCGGCGCGGGCGTCGCGCTCAAGGTTGCGGTTGCGTTAAACGGCGAAAGCGCGTATAAATACCTTGACTTCGCAGCAATCGCAACGGTAGCGGACAGTGTGCCGCTTACGGGTGAAAACAGGGATATAGTTTACGAGGGGCTCAAACTCATAAACCGCAGCCCCCGCAAATGCTACTCGCAGTTTCTTGTAAAAAACGAAGCGGACGTAACTTCGCAGACCATAGCCTTCTCTATCGCTCCCAAAATAAACGCCGCAGGCAGAATGGGCGACGCGCGCTCCGCGCTCGACTTGTTCAGCGAGACCGACCAGAAAATAATTCTCGACCGTGCGGCCAAGCGTACACCATACAACCTCGAACGCCAGAAGTGCTGCGACGAGCTGTATCTGAGCGCGAAAGCCAAGCTCAAAGAGCAGGGCGCTTACAGCAAGGTCATAATGCTGTTTGACGAAAACTGGAACTCTGGCTTTGTAGGCATAGTGGCGGCAAGGCTCGCGGAAGAGTATTCACGCCCCGCGCTGCTTTTCGTGCGCAGCGGAGATACGCTGAAAGGCTCGGCGCGCTCGATTGAAAGCGTAAACATTTTCGAGGCGCTCAAAGCCTGTTCGGAATATATCGAGGAGTTCGGCGGGCACGCGCAGGCGGCGGGCGTAAACGTCACGTTTGAAAACTTCGATAAGCTCGAAGCCGCGCTGAACGGCTATCTCGAACAAAATTACAAGCCCGAAGAATTTCTGCCCACGCTGTACGTCAACGGCAGTTTAACTAAACAGTTTTCGGCGCGGTTTGCACGCGAGATAGAAATGCTCGAGCCGTTCGGCGTCGGCAACCGCAGACCTATGTTCGAGCTTGTGGAAACCTCGTCCGACGTCCGCCCCTTAAAGCCTCAGTCGCCGCACCTTTCGATTAAGAGCGATAAAATAGAATTAATGTACTTCGGCGGCGGAAAACAGCTTAAAATGCTGGCGAGCCCCGCACCGAGAAAATACGTCTTCGAATACAATATATCGACCTTCCGCGGCAGAGAGTACGTGAAGGGCTTCGTCCGCGACGTAATCCCCTGCAAAACCGCGGGCAGTTATGCGCCAGACGAAATTGCCGCAAACAACATAATCACCCTCGCCGCGCCCAAGTGCAACTGCACGGTTAAAAAAATGACCGCTTCGGAGATAGACGGTGAAATTGCGGAAGCGGGCTGGGGCACTGTTTATATCGTAAACGATTACGAAACGCTTGCGCGCTACCAAAACGCCGCAAAGCTTCCCGCCGAGCTTTTCACTTTAAGCTCGTCAAACCTCGCCGACACGGTTCTTATTTCACCGCAGGCGAATACGGATTTGAGCGGCTACAAAAAAGCGGTCTTTCTCGACTGCCCGCCGTCCGGCGTAAGGATACAGTCGCTTGAGGGCAAGGAAGTCGTTATCTGTTCGGACATTCGAGGCAATAATTTTTTAAAGGGACTGCCCTGCAAGCGCGAAGAGCTGTTGAAGATTTTTGCCTACGTCTCCGCAAACGCGGGAAATTTAGAGGGGTGCGACAGCTACGAGGTTGCGCTTAAATGCGGCGGGTATAAATTATCTCACTTCGTATTTGCTTTGGAAGTGTTCAGGCAGCTTTCTCTCATTTCTTTCGAGGGCGGCAAACTCAACGTTTTCAGGGGCGTAAAAACAGAACTTACAAACTCAGAACTTTACAACGTTGCTTGCAGCGTAAACGGTTAAAATATGAAAAGCGTGTTAGATAAAATTTACGAATACAACGACGAAAAGGACAGGGAACTCGTACTGTCCGCTTACCGCTACGCCGAGCTTATGCACGAGGGGCAGAAGCGCGCCTCGGGCGAGCCTTATTTCACGCACCCTTGCGCCGTTGCGGAAATTCTTATGGATCTGGGAATGGACGTACCCTCCGTTGCGGCGGCTTTTCTGCACGACGTAATCGAGGATACGCAGGCCACGGACGAGGATATCCGTTCGCGCTTCGGCGACGAAATTCTGACTTTGGTCGAGGGCGTAACCAAGCTCGATAAAATCCGTTTTCAGTCCCACGAGGACGAAGATGCGGAAAACTTCCGCAAAATTTTCGTCGCAATGGCGAACGACGTCCGCGTTATAATCATAAAGCTTGCGGACAGACTTCATAATATGCGTTCATTGAATTTCCTTTCAAACGAACGCCAGCAGCGCATAGCTAAGGAAACGCTTGAAATTTTCACGCCGCTTGCGGGCAGACTCGGTATTTCGCAGATTAAGTGCGAAATCGAGGACTTGTGTTTAAAATACCTCGACCCCGAAGCGTACGAGTTTTTGGTCACCAACATAAACCAGAAGCTTACGGAGCGTAAAAACTTCGTCGAGTGCGTGGTAACACAGCTCAAAAATATGCTCAAAAGCAGCAATATCGAGGGCGAGGTCTGGGGACGTCCCAAGCATTTCTATTCGATATACCGCAAAATGAAAAATCAGGGCAAGACCCTCGACCAGATTTACGATCTTTCCGCCGTGCGCGTAATCGTCGGCACGACCGAGGAGTGCTACGAAGTCCTCGGCAAAATCCACAAGGAGTGGAAGCCCGTGCCGGGTCGAATTAAGGACTATATCGCAACCCCCAAGCGCAATATGTACCAGTCGCTGCACACCACGGTTGTAACTAACTTCGGACAGTTTTTTGAAATTCAGATCCGCACTTACGAAATGCACAAAATGGCTGAATACGGTATCGCGGCGCACTGGAAATACAAAGAACAGAAGTCGGGCAGCGAAACGAACTTCGACCAGCGTTTAATGTGGATACGCGACGTTATGGACTGGCAGGGAAGTTTAAACGATTCAAAGGAATTCGTAGACAGCCTCAAAAACGATTTATACTCGAACGAGCTTCTGGTGTTCACTCCGCAGGGTAAAGTAATCTCTCTGCCGTTGGAAGCTACGCCCGTCGACTTTGCGTATGCAATCCATTCCGAGGTCGGAAACAAGTGCGTCGGCGCAAAAGTCAATTCAAGAATAGTTTCACTGAATTCAACCTTACACACGGGCGACGTGGTTGAAATTTTAACTTCGCCCAACGCAAAGGGTCCTTCCTGGGACTGGCTCAAATTCGTAAAGTCGGGTTCCGCCCGCGCGAAGATACGTCAGTTCTTCAAGCGCGAAATGAAGGAGGACAACGTAAAGACGGGCAGAGCTATGCTCGAAGCCGAGGCAAAGCGCAGAGGATACAACTTAGCGGATATTCTTACCGAGGAGTCCTTCAAAAAACTTTCAAACCGCCTCGTGTTCTCGTCCGTGAACGAGATGATGGCTTCGGGCGGCTACGGCGCGGTCAGCGTAAATCAGGTAATTTTCAAGCTCATAGATTACTACAAAAAGCAAATCCCCAAAGCGCCCGAAGTATTGCAGACCGACCGTCTGCGCCACTCCAACGCGGGTAGCGTAACCGTAAAGGGAATGAGCGGGCTTTTAGTCAAATTTGCACAGTGCTGCAACCCCGTACCGGGCGATGAAATTATGGGATTCGTTTCGCGCGGCAGAGGTGTTATCGTGCACCGCGCGGATTGCTCGAACCTTGCCGATTTAGACCCCGCAAGACTTCAGCCCGCACAGTGGACGGGCGCAATTGACAGTGAGTTCGTCGCGGGCATAAAAATAATCGCAACCGACGAGGACGGCTTAATCGCGTTCGTCACCGCCGAAATTTCCGCAATGCACCTTTCTATTACTACCATAAACGGCAGACTCAACAAAGAAAGGCACGCAGAGTTTGAAATAAGGCTAAGACTCAACAAGCGGTCGGATATAGACCTCTTAATAAAACGGCTCAAAAAAGATAAAAGAATTATCGACGTTTACAGGACTACAAAGTGAAGGTAATCAAAGTCAAACCCCGCGGTTTTGCAAGCAACTCGTATATTTTAACGGCGGACGGAAAGAGGGCGGTCGTAATCGACTGCGCACAGCCTCACGTTTACGAAGTCTGTAATAAAGAAAACCTTATCCCCGAATACGTGCTGTTGACGCACGGACACTTCGACCACGTCGGCGGATGCGGCAAATTCTTTAAAGAGGGTGCAAAAATCTGCTGCGGCGAAAAGGAAGAACCGCTTATTTTCAGTGCGGAAAACAAGGGGCTTTTCGGCGGAGTATATATCCCCGAGTTCGAGATAGAACGCACTTTTTCGGACGGCGAAGAGGTCGAGCTGTGCGGAATTAAAATCAAAGTAATCGCAACGCCGGGGCACACCTCGGGCGGCGTCTGCTATCTCGCCGGCGACTGCTTGTTTTCTGGCGACACGCTGTTCAGAGAGGGCGTAGGCAGGTGCGACTTGCCCACGGGAAGCTCCGCGGAGCTTATAAAAAGCGTAAAAAAACTTTTAAATTTAAAAGGCAACTGCAAGGTTTACTGCGGGCACGACGAGGACACCACGCTCGACTACGAGCGGGAAAACAATCCGTACGTTTAAGGTAAAAAAATGCTTAATACAAACAGCGAATATCTTCGCCCCGAAATAATGGACGTTCTCCGCGCATTCAACTGCGAGCAAGAGGAGTTTACCCATTATTTTTCGCACGGCGGGGATAAATTTTTTAACTGCATAGAATACTCGGGCAATTTTTACGATTTTGAAACCGAGCAAAAAGTAGAGGACGAAACCGAGTTCAGAAGATACGCAAAAAGGTATGCAAAGCTCGCCTTTTACAAAGTGCTGTCAGAAAAATACGGCAACCTTCCGTGGGGCGCGCTGACGGGTATAAGACCTACCAAGCTTGCTTACGCAGAACTTGCCTCGGGGCGCAATTTTGAAGAGCTTTTCGGTAAAATGTGCGTAAACGCGGAAAACACCGCGCTTGTCGGACGGGTTTTAAACGCGCAGAAAAATATCTATCTTCCTGATAGCGGTCAGGATATTTTTATAAGCATTCCCTTTTGTCCCACCAAGTGTGAGTACTGCTCGTTCATAACCGCGCCGATAGACAAAACGCGCGGCTACGTCGACGAATACCTCGATTGCCTCGTGCGCGAAATTCAAAGCTTAAAACCGATAATCACTAAAGTTAACAGCGTGTATATCGGCGGCGGAACGCCTTTCGTTCTGAACGCCGAGCAACTCAAAAAGGTGTACTCGGCGGTAAAATCAGCTTTTCCGAAAATTCCCGAATTTACTGTTGAAGCGGGTAGGCCTGACGTATTTTCTGATGAAAAGCTCAGACTTTCAAAGGACTATGGGGTTACGAGAATATGCGTAAATCCGCAGTCCTTCAACGATAAAACCTTGCAGGCAATCGGAAGAAAGCACACCGCCGCGCAAACCCTTGAAGCGTATGAAAAGGCGAATAAATTCGGCTTTGATATCAACCTAGATCTGATTGCGGGGCTTGCCTACGAAAGCGCGGACGACTTTGCAAAATCCTTGCAAGCGGCAATTTCGTTAAATCCCGCAAATATCACCGTGCACACGCTGTCGCTGAAAGCGGGCGCAAAATTAAAGGAAAAGGTTCAACGGCTGAATATCGACGGCATTTCCGAAATGATTAAACTATCCCGCGAAGAGCTGACAAGGGCGGGATACGAGCCGTATTATCTTTACAGACAGAAGTATCAGGCGGGCGGTCTTGAAAACGTCGGCTGGGCGAAGAGCGGAAAGGCTTGCGTATACAACGTGGACGTTATGGAAGAAATCTGCGACAACGTTGCAGTCGGCGCAAACGCCATTTCCAAAAAGCTGTTTGAAGAGGGTGCAAGGATAGAGCGTTACGCCGCGCCCAAAGATATTCCGACATATATTCAGAAGGTAAGCAAAATCATAGAGGAAAGGCAAAAGCTTTTTAAGGGTGACGGGAAGTAATGAAGCTTTTATTTAAACAAAGATTTTTTTCGTGGTTTGACAGCTACGATATTTATTACGAAAACGGCGCGGTCGCTTACACCGTCGAAGGGCAGTTGAGCTGGGGACACGAGCTGCACATAAAGGACAGCAACGGCGTACATATCGCAACCGTGAAGGAAAAGATTTTCAGGCTTATGCCCGAGTTCGAGTTTTACGTGCGCGGTCGGTTTATCGGCTGTCAGAAAAAGCGTTTCCAGTTTTTCGAGCACTCGTATTATCTCGACTTCAACGGCTGGCAGGCGACGGGCAACTGGCTCGGTTGGGACTATGCAATCAAGGACGGCAACGGCGCGCCGATAGCAACCATAAGCAAGCAGTTATGGAACTGGACGGATACCTACGTTATAGACACCGCAAGGGACGAGGTTGCTTTGCTTGCGCTTATGTTTACACTCGCAATCGACGCGGAAAAATGCTCGCAGAGTAAATAAAAATAATGAACAAAAAAATGTGACTTTTTGTCACATTTTTTTATTGTAAAAAAACCCGTTCATATTTTATGAACTGTGTACACAGCAATAAAAAAATATTGTATACTTTGTTCCGATAGCGATTTAAGCAACCTGA
>JAIEAS010000139.1 GCA_029071285.1 Clostridia bacterium | reverse complement strand
AGTAAATATTGTGTGCGACGTGCTTGCAAACGCAATAATTTCATGTAATCCCGAAGCTTTTCATGCAATGGCTTCTAAAAAAATCAAAGGCGCAAAGCGCTCGGTAAGCTTTTGCCGCAATGCGACGAAGTTATCAAGTATTTTCGCTGACGTAATAGGCGATATCTGCGGTATAGTCAGCGGTGCGGCGGGAACTGCGCTTATAGTACATTTTGCCGTTGAGGGCACCGTGTACGAGCTTATTGCTTCAATCGGCGTAAGCGCAGTCATAGGCGCGTTGACGGTAGGCGGTAAGGCAATTTTTAAACACTTCGCCATAAAATACAATAAGCAAATAGTTTTCGGCTTTGCGAAATTTACTACGTTCTTTAAAAAGGAAAAGTAATGCTTGAAAATATTACGTCAAAACAAATAAAAGAAATGACTTTGCCGCAGCTCACTTCACTTTGTGAAGAGGTGCGGCAAATGATTATCTCCACGGTTTACAAGAACGGAGGACATTTATCCTCTAACCTCGGCGCCGTGGAGCTTATCGTTGCAATGCATTACGTTTTCGACTTCCCCGAAGATAAGGTAATCTTTGACGTAGGTCATCAGTGCTATACGCACAAATTATTGTCGGGCAGATACGATAAGTTTAATACTATCCGCAAAAAGGGTGGAATTTCGGGTTTTCCTAAACGTGAGGAAAGCGAATATGACTGCTATAATACGGGACACGCTGGAACTTCGATTTCCGCTGCGCTCGGTATCGCCAAAGCCCGTGATATAAACAAACAGAATTTTAACGTTATTGCGGTTATCGGAGACGGTTCGTTTAATAACGGGCTCGTATATGAAGCGTTCAACAGCTTGCGGCTTTTGAATACGAATATACTCGTTATTCTTAACGACAACGGTATGTCAATTGCGCCTACGGTCGGTAGCATTCACGAATATCTTGAAGTTTTAAGCGCGTCGTACGAGCACAAAGTAAAGAAAGAAAAACACGCAAATATTTTCGAGCGTTTCGGCTTTGCTTATGATGGTGTATACGACGGAAACGATTTGGCTGTAATGATTAAAAGACTTGCTGCCGTTAAGGAGAAATTAAAGACACAGTCGGTTATTTTACATATCCTTTCAAAGAAGGGTAAAGGTTATTCTTTCTGTGAGGAAAACCCCGAGGCGACG
Organism: Clostridia bacterium; assembly: GCA_029071285.1. Classification (GTDB taxonomy): domain Bacteria; phylum Bacillota; class Clostridia; order Christensenellales; family Borkfalkiaceae; genus Coproplasma. Next base: position 1,672 of record JAIEAS010000139.1, on the reverse strand, counting down.
CACGGCATTTCAATCGGCAGCAGTGACAGCGTATCAAAAGAATATTCCGAAGTTTTGGGCGAAAAACTCTGTCAACTTGCTGAAAAAGACAGCAGAATAGTGGCTGTTACCGCGGCAATGACTACAAGCCTGGGACTTGGCGGCTTTTTTGAAAAGTATCCCGAGCGCTCGATTGACGTTGGTATTTGTGAAGAGCATGCGACTATACTCTGCGCGGCAATGGCTACCGAGAATTTAAAACCGTACTATGCGGTATATTCTACGTTCTTGCAGCGTTCTTTTGACGAGATAGCAATCGATATATGCAGTCAGAATTTGCCTGTAACTTTGTGTATCGACAGAGCCGGAATTTCGGGTCCTGACGGCGAAACGCACCAAGGTGTGTTCGATTTATCTTTCTTAAATCCTATACCAAATCTGGCAATAGCGGTACCTAAAGATTTAAAAGAATTTGAAGATATGCTCGAATTCAGTGCCGGATACGAAGCGCCGCTTGCGATACGCTACCCGAGAGAGGGTAAAAGAATTTTCAAACAACATTCTCCGATAGTCCGCGGAAAATGGGAAGAGTTGACGGTCGGCGGAGGAAACGCCGTAATCATTGCCTGCGGCGAACAGCCCGTAACGCTTGCTCTTGCCGCGGCGGAAATTCTTGATAAGGAAAGGGTGGCGGTCAGAGTCATCAATGCCCGCTTTGTTAAACCGCTTGATACCGAGTTACTGAAAGAGCTAAAAGAAAAAAATATTATCACCGTTGAGGATAATATGCTGATAGGCGGCTTCGGTTCACAGATAAACTGCTTTTTTGCAGGTGACGGTAAAATTATAAAGAACTTTGCCTACAAGGATTGTTTTATTCCTCATGGCGGAAGATGCGAACTTATGGAAGATTACGGAGTAAGCTGCAAGGCTATTACGGATTATATTAAAAATGCGGTTAGATAAATATTTGTCCGATAAATACGGCTCACGCGCCAAAGCTGCTGCGGCAATAAAAAACGGCTTGGTGGTTGTAAACGGCAAAATATGTCCTCCGTCGTACGAAGTAAAAGAGTCGGACAAGTTTGATTTTTTGCAGGCGGAAGAGGACTTTGTGTCCGTCGGCGGTTACAAATTAAGTAAGGCGTTAAAAGATTTTTGTTTTGATGTAAGCGGTAAAATTTTTGCCGACATAGGGGCAAGTACGGGCGGATTTACAGATTGTCTTTTTCAGAACGGTGCAAAAAAAGTTTACTGCATAGACGTTGGCGAAAGTCAGCTTGATAAAAGTATGTTCAACCAAAACGTTGTTGTGATAGATAACTTCAATGCAAGAAATCTTAATTTTAATCTTTTTGAAGAAAAGCTTGACGGCATTGTGATAGACGTAAGTTTTATATCGCTGACGTATTTATTAGAAGCGGTGAGTAACGTGCTGGAAAGCGGAGCAACCGTTATTGCACTGGTTAAACCTCAGTTTGAGTGCGAAAGCAGAAAGGTAGGCAAAAACGGCATAGTTAAAGATAGTGACACTCATAAAAGGATTATTGAAAAAATCTATAATTTTGCGGTCGGTACTAATCTTGCCCCGATAAAACTTACAAACGCGCCGATAATTTCGGGTAAAAATATGGAATACCTCGTTTTACTCGAAAAAGACGGCAAGCCCGATAATATAATAAATTTATTAAAG
>JAIEAS010000138.1 GCA_029071285.1 Clostridia bacterium | reverse complement strand
GATTAATGTTTTAACGGCAATAATATAGATTATATATAATTGCGGAAACTTAAAAGGAGGTTTTTGTTATGAAAGAATGGTTTCAGAATCTTTCGGTAATGGAGCATATCTACTTATGGCTGGGCGTTGCCGCAACCGTGTTTCTGATAATTCAGATAATAATGATGTGCTTCTCTTCCTTCGGCGGGGACGTTGATATCGACGGCGACGGCGAAATCGAAGTTGACACCGATTCGGGAGTTTCTATTTTCACGGTGAAAAGCGTAACGGCGTTTTTCGCGGTAGGAAGCTGGGCGGGTCTTCTGACCTGCGCTCTGACGAGCGGAAAACTGCAGTGGCTCTCGATACTCTTTGCGGTAATTGCGGGCGCGGCGGCAATGGCTGTGGTGGTCGTTTTAGTGCGCGCCATACTCAAATTGCAGTGCAACGGCGCAGTGCAGATTGAAAAGCTTATCGGAAAGAACGCGACCGTGTACGTTTCAATCCCCTCTTCGCGCGGCGGACGGGGCAAAATAACCCTGACGGCGCAGGGACGCTATCTCGAAATCGACGCAATGACCGACAGCGAGGAAAAGCTGGGCGTTGACGAATCGGTTGAAATCGTTGCGACCGAAAACGACTGCGCGGTAGTAAAGCGCGCGACCGAACCTGCGGCTGCGGAAGCTCCCGCCGAAACGGTTGAGCAAAAATGAAATGCCCCGCAGATAAAATCCTCGTCGTCGCCTCAAAAGACGGCTCGGAAGTAAAGTGCTACCACGGCGGGCGCGTGTTCGTGCCGCTGTTCAGGGCAAAGGCGTTTTTAGACCTCACTCCCTTTACCATACCGGTAAAGCTGGAAAGCGCGCTGTCGCTCGATAAATGCAGTATCAATTTTAAATGCACGGTAACCGTGCGCATTTCCACGGATGAAAAGCTTATGCCCGTCGCGGGCGAAAAGCTGTTCGGACTGCAAAGAAAGCAGATTTCAGAGCTTGCAGCCGACGCGGTCCACTGCTACGCCCGTATTGCCATAGCTGAAAGCTACGCAGGCGAGATTGATATCGAAGGCGTGTTCTTCCCCGTTCTTGCGTACGAAGTAGAACAAGGGCTGAACTGCTTCGGAATGACCGCCGTAAATTACAGCCTCGAAACAGACGGCAAATCTTACGAATACGGCGAAGCCGAAATTGCGGCGGCGATAAAAAAGGCGGAAGCCGAAGCCGAAAGGCTGAAAAAGGAATATTCACCCGATGAAGGTGTTTAATTAAAATAAAAAAAAGGAGAACAAAATGATCAATTTACTTGCAACCCCCGTTACCACGATTGCCATTATTCTCGTAGTCGTCGTAGTGCTGGTACTTGCGATGATTCTGCTGCTCGTTGTATGCAGATACAAAAAGTGCCCCTCAGACAAGATTATGGTAATCTACGGTAAAATTTCCTCCAACAAGGACGGCACCTACCGCAGCGCGAAGTGTATTCACGGCGGCGCGGCGTTCATCTGGCCCTTTATCCAGTCGTACACCTTCCTTGACCTGACTCCCCTCTCTATCTCGGTAGACTTAAAGAGCGCGCTGTCAAAACAGAATATCCGTATCGACGTTCCCTCGATATTCACCGTCGGTATTTCCACCGACCCCGCTGTTATGCAGAACGCGGCTGAACGCCTTCTCGGATTACAGCTCAAACAGATTTCAGAACTTGCAAAAGACATTATCTTCGGTCAGCTCCGTCTGGTTATCGCAACCATGGACATCGAGGAAATCAACACCGACCGCGACAAATTCCTTGAAGCAATTTCACGCAACGTCGAGGGCGAACTCAAAAAATTAGGTTTAAGACTTATCAACGTTAACGTAACCGATATTTCGGATGAAAGCGGATACATAGTCGCACTCGGTAAAGAGGCTGCGGCAAAGGCTATCAACGACGCGAAGATTTCGGTCGCTGAAGAAAACAGAAAGGGTGCTATCGGTGAAGCGAACGCACAGATGCAGCAGCGTATAAACGTTGCCGACGCCGAAAGTAAGGCTATCGAGGGTGAAAACAAGGCTAAGGCTGAAATCGCCCAGTCCAAAGCCCTCCTCCGTCAGAAGGAAGCCGAAGCTATGAAGGTTGCGGTTGCTGCCGAAAACGTTCAGGCGGCAAAGGCGAAAGAAGAAAGCTATGCGGCTGAGCAGGTTGCGGAAACCGCGCGTGCAGCCCGTGAAAAAGCTACCCGCGAAGCGGACATCATCGTCGCTTCCGAAATCGAAAAGAGAAAGATTGAAATCGAAGCTGACGCGCAGGCGGAAAACATCCGCCGCAAGGCTAAGGGTGAAGCGGACGCTATCTACGCCAAGATGGAAGCGGAAGCACGCGGTTTGTACGAAACCCTCTCCAAGCAGGCAGAAGGTATGGATAAACTGGTTAAGGCTGCCGGCACCGCCGACGAGGCAGTACGCCTTATGATTGCCGACAAACTCGAAGAGCTTGTTGCAACTCAGGTTGAAGCAGTCAAGAACCTCAAGATCGATAAGGTAACCGTTTGGGAAAACGGACAGAATACCGACGGCAAAACTTCGACCGCGAACTTCGTTTCCGGTATGATGAAGTCCCTCCCTCCCCTCGACGATCTGTACTCGATGGTAGGCTTGAAGATGCCCAAGCTCATCGCTCCCGAAAAGGTTGACTCGGCCGACAAAACCGAAAAGACCAAGCAGCAGGATAAAAAGCCTTCGGATAAAAAGGAATAAAGCAGTATAATTATGGATAACCAAAACACACTAAGCCACCGCGGCGGCGAGGCACTGTCGAGCCGTCAATACAAAGTAAGATTAATAGCCTTGTCGGTTATTTCCCCTTTGTTGCTTGCAGCTTTAATTCTGTTAAATATATACGTCTATAAGCTAAGCGGTATCGGCGGTTTCTGCGCAGTTTTGGGAATATCGATTATAGTCGCAGTTCTTGTTATATTGGTCGTTATTTATAATACCAAAAGTTATAAAAAAGCTTTAAAGCGTGAAACCGACCAAACCGAATAAAACTTAATACAACGTATGCGCCGCGGAGCGAAAGCTCCGCGGCGCATTAATTATAGAGAGAAAAAGGTATGAAACTTATTTTTATATTATATGCCGTCGGCGTTTGAAATATTTTTACTTTTTTTT
>JAIEAS010000137.1 GCA_029071285.1 Clostridia bacterium | reverse complement strand
ACGCGGTATTTTCGGGGTATAAAGAAATTATTTCCGGGTATGCAGAAAAGGGGTATCGCTACGTTGGGTTTATACCAGCACTAATCGGACCGAGCGGAAAAATTATTACAATGGATTTGGTGTTTGAAACCGAGGTTTAATTTTCTTGCGTATAATTTTAAATGGTGTTATAATTACATAAACTAAATTTAAAAGGATTTAATTATGCAGCAGGAAAGATTGCAAAAATATGCAGAACTTATAACTAAGTGCGGTTTAAACGTTAAAAAGGGACAGGAAGTAATTATCCGTTGCGGACTTGACCAACCCGACTTTGTAAAAATGTGCGTTGAGGAGTGTTATAAACTCGGGGCTTCGTACGTTAAGGTCGAATGGTCGTATATGCCCATTACAAAACTTCATTACAATTACAGAAGTTTGGAAACTCTTTCAGAATTTTCGGGAATCGTTAAAGCCGAATGGGAAAGAAGGGTTGAAAAGCTGCCTTGCGTTTTGCGGCTGGATTCAGACGATCCCGACGGCTTAAACGGTACGGACAGTGAAAAGATTTTTAAAGCGAGTCAGGCGAGGTTTCCTTTTATAAAACCTTACCGTGATGAAATTGATAATAAATATCAGTGGTGTATTGCCGCAGTTCCCGGTAAAGAATGGGCTGAAAAGATTTTTCCCGATCTGCCCGCCGAAGATGCTATTGAAAAGCTTTGGGAAAATATTCTTTACTGTGCGCGCGTTGACAGTGATCCGATAAAAGCTTGGGCTAAACACAACGAAGAGCTTGCAAAGCGCTGCAAGTTCCTCAATGATTATAAATTTGAAAGTCTTGAATATAAAAGCTCAAACGGCACCGATTTTAAAGTCGGGCTTAACTCGAAGGGAATATTCCTTGGTGGCGGAGAAAGTGCGCTTGGCAGTAATATTTACTTTAACGCTAATATCCCCAGCGAAGAGGTATTTACGTCGCCCTTGCGCGGCAAGGCTGAGGGAAAGGTTGTTGCGACCAAACCGCTCTCATATCAGGGCAAGCTGATTGAAAACTTTTGGGTAAGATTTAAAAACGGAAAGGCAGTAGAGGTTCATGCCGAAAAGAATCAGGACGTCCTTGAAAAAATGATAGCAATGGACGAGGGAGCGGCGTATCTCGGCGAGGTTGCGTTGATTGCGCACGATTCACCTATCAACAATACAGGCATACTGTTCTACAATACGTTATTTGACGAAAATGCAAGCTGTCATTTAGCACTTGGCAGAGGCTTCAATAACTGCCTTGAAAACTATGAAAACTATACCGTAGAGCAGTGTGAAAAGTTAGGAATAAACAGCTCGATGATTCACGTTGACTTTATGATAGGAAGCAGCGATATGTCGATAGTAGGCGTAACTGCCGACGGCAAGTGCGTACAGATATTTAAAGACGGCAACTGGGCAATATAGTTTAAAATCTATAAAAACGCGGCATTTTGCCGCGCTTTTTGCTGTTTATTAAGTATTATGTCACGCATAAACAGGTTAAATTATCTGTAAAACGTAGAATTTCAGGTAGTTTGTTTCTTCTGCACAAAGTAAAGACGGATGATCGGGAGCTTGTGTTTTTACTTCGATACAGCGCACCATTCTGCCGCTTTCGCGTGCTGCTTCAATCAGCATCTTTTCAAAAAGGGTTGCACTCATATAGTGTGAGCAAGAGCAGGTTATTAAAAAGCCGCCTTTCTTTACGATTTTCATAGCGGTCAGATTTATGTCTTTATAGCCGCGGTATGCGTCTTTTACTTCGTCCGCTGTTTTGCAGAATGCGGGCGGATCAAGGATGACGGTATCAAACTGTTTTTTATCTTTTCTGAAATTTCTTAGGACTTCAAAAACGTCTCCGCATAGAGTATGTATGTTGTTAAATCCGTTTAATTCGGCGTTATCCCGCACGTTTTTCAACGCGAGTTCTGAAATGTCGCAAGCGGTAACGCTTTTTGCAATCGTTGCCGCATTTAATGAAAATCCGCCGCTATTGCAAAAGCAGTCCAAAACCTCGCCCGTACAGTATCTTCTTGCGGCAAATCTGTTTTCTTTCTGATCCAAAAAGTAACCTGTTTTTTGTCCGTTCTTTACGTCGACAAGCATTTTAATACCGTTTTCGCAGATTTCGCAGTAGTCGGGCACTTCGCCGTACAATACTTGTTTGATTTCGGGTAAGCCTTCTTTTTTGCGTACGGCAACATCGCTTCTTTCATAAATGCCTTTTGGATTGAAGAGCTTTATCAGACAGTCGCAAATCATTTGTTTACGCATATCAATACCGAGAGAAAGGCACTGTATTACAAGATAATCTCCGTAGCGGTCAATTATAAGGGCGGGGAGGTTATCGGCTTCGGCAAAGACCATTCGGTAACAATTGTCGTATCCGAGTCTTAATCTATGGTTATTTGCGGCATTTATAGCGTTTGTATAGTACTCTGCGTCATCTAATTCGCTCCCGTGAATAAAAATTCTGACTAAAATCTTTGACGCATGATTAATATACCCTTTGCCGATATATCTTCCGTCATGGGAATAAACTGTTGCAAGCGAGCCGTTTTTATCTTTGTTTTCGATGCGCGCAACCTCGTTGGCGTACACCCAGCTGTGACCTGCAATTATGCGTTTCTCTTCGTTCTTTTTCAAATAAACTTCGTATGCCATAAAAACTCCTGAAACGAGTTTATCAAAGGTTTAGAA